>CAZCGS010000027.1:7563-11164 GCA_964498505.1 uncultured archaeon | reverse complement strand
ATAAGGCCGCATGTTATCCTAATTTCCGGGAAAAGGGGAACCGGAAAAAGCTATACCTCGATTGCAATAGCTGAAGAGATTTCCAAACTTCCACCCAAGATTAAAAAAAATCTTTGCGTAATTGCAATTGACACTCAGGGAATTTTCTGGAGCATGAAATACCCTAACCTAAAGCAAAGGGAATTGCTGGAAAAATGGAACTTAGAGCCAAAGAAGTTTGAGGTCGAAGTTTATATTCCGGAAGGATTGAAAGAAAGGTTTGAAAAGGAAGGAATACCCTATGATAGAGTATATACAATAAGTGTGGAAGATATAAGCTTTGAGGAATGGTGCTTTTCCTTACAAATCAACCCTAACGACCTGGAAGGAATCTTACTATCAAAAGTTATGGAAAGCTTGGGGAAGGTAAAAAACCTTGATATTTTAATAAAGGAGATTGAGAAGGCTGAGTTTGAAGAGAAAACCAAGCTGGTTCTGAAGAATAAAATAGAGAGCGCTAAGAGATGGGGAATATTCGGAGAAAAAGGAATTGATGCGAGCGAAATTTTAAAACCGGGAAAGATTTGCATATTTGATGTCAGCTTCTTTACCTCCATATCCGAAACATGGAACGTTCGCAATTTGATTGTTGCTTTACTCCTTAAAAAAATATTTGATGCAAGGGTAAAGGCTAGACGATTGGAGGAGATGAAGGAGATTGAATATGAATATACCGGAAGAATCCTGCCTCTACCCTGGATTATAATAGATGAAGCCCATAACTTTATTCCTGCAAAAGGAAGTACCGCATCAACGCCGATATTATTAAAAATAGTCAAAGAGGGCAGGCAGCCGGGAATAAGCAACATATTTATAACCCAAATGCCGAATAAACTGCATCGCGAAGTTTTAGCCCAAACCGATTTGCTGATAGCTCATAGATTAACGGCATTCGCGGATATTCAGGCATTGAAGGAAATCATGCATACCTATATGATGGAAAGTATTGATAAACTTATAGATGAGTTGCCGAAGGAAAAGGGATCAGCTATTTTGATTGATGACAACTCGGAAAGGGTGTATAAGGTGCAAATAAAGCCTAGGCAATCATGGCATTCCGGAGAGAGTGCAAGCGCGATATAATTTAAAATTTTTTTCTTACTAAACCTTATGTATCCGAAGGAATTCAGAGAAAACAAGGACAAAATAGCGAAGGCGTGTACGAAAAATGCAAGGATAAGTTTGAAGAGTGCAACTATCGTTTGCAGAGAGGTAAGAAAAAGGAAGTATGTTGAAAAAGCAATAAAATTTTTGGAGGATTTGGTGGAAAAAAAGGTAAGCATTCGGGGAAAATATTATACAAACGCTGCAAAGGAGTTATTAAAATTTTTGAAATCCGCAATAAAAAATGCTGAATACAAGAAGCTAAGCAGAGAAAAACTTGTGATTGCATATTTAGCGCCGAACAAGGGAGAATCATTTTTCAGAGCCAGAAGAAAATCCGGATTCGGAAGGAGAATGAAATCAACCCATCTTTCTGTTGTGCTTAAGGAAGCTTAAGACTCTAAATAGGTATAGTCAATCTTTGCATCCCTTATCTGATAGCTTCCGAAAGTAGAGAACTCTATAATGTTATCGCCCGGAAATAAATTGGATTTATCAAGGGTAAGGAAATATATTTCCTCCCCTGCTATCTCAGAGAAAATTGGGTTACCGTTAAGATGGATGTATAACGGCTCCGAAGAATTCTCCTTAACAAGGAAGATTAACCTTGCTTCATAAAGATTTTGGTATCTGTTCGGATAGATGTAAAACTTTGCCGAGATTACTTTTTGGTTCTTTTTCTTCCAGGTTAGAGAAAGGTTCGAAATTAAACAATAATTCGGCTGCCAGAAAATGAAGCCCGAGGAATCAGCCTCCATCGAGAGAATGTTTCCTTTATTCTTTAATAAATCTTTCGGAACATTAAGCTCATACTCCCCCTTTATAACCTTATCGTAATACAAAGGGTTACCATTTATTGAGATATTTATTTTCCCTAACTCGTTTGTATCCAATACATAAAAATACAAGGAAATATTCTGGGCATTGCCCAGCTCCGGAAAGGAGAATCTGAGCTTCTCTTTTTTATTTCCGAAGAAAAAACCGTTTTTCAGCTCCACTTTTTTTACCAACAATTTGCTTTCGTTGGTCAGGTAAGTATATACATCAAAATCTCCCAAATAAATTTCCTTGGAGGTATAGTTGGAAGGCTCTATCTGGGTTACATTTTTTGAAGGTCCGCCTGTTTCTGTAGGAACCGAATACTCTGAAACAATACCCGACTGCTGATTTATTCCGAAGAAGAGAACGAGGAGGAAAAATGTAAGCAATCCCGCAAATAAAAATGCATAGAACTCGTCCATAACCAAAATAAAACTTTTAAATTTAAATAAAATGAATGGGTGAAGAAAAAAAGGAAATAGAGATTACCCTACCCTCTATCGAAACCCTGAAAAAATCAAGGATTGCAAAATACTTGCCCGGCATTCTGCTAATTTCCATATTTTTTCTCTCCCTTTGGGTCAGATTAACAACATTTGATGAGCCTTATTTGCTGGCTGCAGATTCCTTTCACTGGCACAGGTATGTAAAATGGATTATCTCTGGAAATCTTCCGGAACACGATTATCTATGGACTTTCCCGGAATTTCCTAAGAAAAATTTTATATATCCGTTAACGGTTCCGCTCACAGCCTACACCTATTTATTCATAGGAAAATATTTTTTTAATCTTGAAAAGTGGTGCTTCTTTTTTAATGCCCTTTTGGCATCTCTGTGCGTATTTCCGGTATATTTTATCGGAAAAACCCTTAAAAATTGGGTGGCCGGAAGCTTTGCCGCATTTCTCTTCGGTCTTTCCCCAGCATTCTTAGCAAGGAGTATGTCCGGCTTTTTCGATACCGATGCATTAAACATGCTTCTAACCGCTACCGTTGTATGCTTATTCATATACGCTTATATGAATGTTGAGGAGAAAAAAATTTGGAATAAGAAGGTTATTGTCTTCTCTTCCTTGGCAGGAATTGCCTTAGCTTTATTCAATTTACAGTGGAGCGGCTGGTGGTATGTTTTTTATTTGCTGCTTTCGGTTTTTATAGTTCATCTTCTTTATAACCTCTTCCTTCACAGAAAAATCAGGAAATTTTTTATTTCTCACATTTTGCTGTATTTGATTTTGTTTGCGAGTTTTCTGGCAATAGTGTTACCAATAAGGGGCTTTGGATACCTGGTAGGAATACCCAAGCAACCTCTATCCATGATTCCGGGAACCGAGCAGTACTTCTGGCGAACCTCAACCATATTCCCTAATGTTTGGATTTCGATTAGTGAGGAGCAGAGACCTTCAAATTTGTATCGGGATGTTGTGTTAAGGATTGGAATTGTGCCAGTAATTTTATGCATCTTTGGATTTTTTGCAATGGGCTATGAGTTTTTAAATAACACCAGAAAATATAGCATACCTCTGTTTTTATTAATATTCTGGTTAATAGCTACAGGCTATGCCTGCTTCCAGGCGGTAAGGTTTACGGAGTTGTTATCTCTGCCTATATCCATCTGCGCCGGAATATTTATGGGTTAT
>CAZCGS010000027.1:0-7463 GCA_964498505.1 uncultured archaeon | reverse complement strand
AGAACAGGAATAACAAAAAATTGGGCTAATGCTTTTGAATGGATAAAAAATAATACTCCAAAATGCTCTCTAATAGCAACCTATTGGG
The DNA here is from genome assembly GCA_964498505.1 of uncultured archaeon. Classification (GTDB taxonomy): domain Archaea; phylum Aenigmatarchaeota; class Aenigmatarchaeia; order QMZS01; family QMZS01; genus CAZCGS01. The sequence goes on along the minus strand of CAZCGS010000027.1, from coordinate 7,375 downwards.
ACCCTGGATTCTGGATTCAGGATTTGGCGGAAAGGCCGGTAGTTTTTGACGGAGGTTCTCAAAATTCTCTGAAAAGGACTAAGTTAGAAAATCTGCACGGATTGGATTGCGTTAGGGATAGAAAGGGCTTGGTGGATGAAGAAAAAGGGGTATGTATAACAGCAAGGATAAGGGATATATCAACCTGCTTATATACAGAAAATGAAACCCTCTGCGCAAAAATATTGCTAAGCTATTTGCCGGAAAAAGATAATAGCTTATATCAAAGGTATTACGATAATTGCACCCCTAAGATATACTTTTTGGCATCGAGCGATTTGTTAGGGAAATCTCATTGGTGGAGTATGTTCGCCACATGGGATGTTGAAAAGAATGGAGGAAATCCAAGCGATTATTATATAGTAGGGCTGCAAAAAAGGGAGAAGCTTATTTTGGAAAAGGGTTATGCATTATATTACGGTCCTTTTGTTCTGAAAATTGTTCAAAAGGGAAATAATTCCCAGGAAATTACTCCTTACCTGTACGACGGAGGAAACTTCTATAAAATCAAAAAGCTGGCATTTTATTACAACAATACACCTGTCATCTATGAGTATGAAGATGCTGAGATGGAAGGGATGTTGTATGCCGGAAATAACCTGCAGTTCGTCATCTTCATTCCGAAGGAATTGGAAAATTCTTTGTTTACCAGAATGTTTTTGTTTAACGGTTATGGACTAAAGTACTTTAAGTTGGTATACAGCAATCCCGAAGTAAAATTATTCGAGTTGAGATATGAAGATTAGGCTATGGATTTGCAATAGTTATAATATTCCCTTGCAACCTCCTCCCAATCATACCTTTTTGAAAACCTTAAGGCATTTTTTCCCAGCCTTTTTCTGAGCTCTGAGTCGCTTAAAAGCAACCGAATTTTTTCTGCCATGGAGATAGGAGAATCCTCTACCGCAAAACCGTTATATCCTTCTCTAATTAAATATTTTGCCGCATTTTCCCTTGCATTTATAACCAAGCATGGTAGTTTACAAGCCAAGGCTTCCAAAACAGATATTCCGAATCCCTCCCTTAAAGAAGGTAGAACAAATACCTTTGCAGATTTTAGCTCGGAATAAACCTCCTCCTGCCTTTCCAAAAATCCCAAAAAAGAAACATCCAATTTGTTCTCCTTAGCATATTTTTCCAATTTCCTCCTTTCATAACCGTCGCCTATTATTTTAACCTTTACCTTAATCCCTTCCTTTTTTAAAAGGGCAACAGCTTTAAGCAATAAATCAACCTGCTTCTCCTTTATCAACCTTCCTACATAGATTACATCGCATTCCTCCCTATCCCTCCTTACCCTCTGAATAACCTTCCAATCTATTCCGTTAGGAATTACCTTTGCCTTTATCCCTCTTGCTTCCAATTTCTTTTTTGTAAATTCGGAAACCGCAACATTATTGCCGGAAAGTTTTGTTGTAAGATATTCTATAAATCTTCCGAAGTATCCCGGATATCCCAAATAGCTGAGCCAGTATTCTCCCCAATATTCGTGCCATGTAAGAATAAACTTCTGATTTTTCAGCAGGGTTGTTAGCTTAGAGGTAAAGCAATGGAAATAGGGAAAGTTTTGAACATCGATTAATTCAAAACCTTCATTTATTAACTTCGAACAAAAAATGCCGAAAAAAATTGCTTGGGTAATCGATCTCCTCCTATTTTTATAAAAAGGTTTATAAAAGCATATAGCCTTCATCCTAATACCATCAATAACCATTTCATCCTTCCCTTCCCATAATTTCATACAATACCAAGTTACATCGCAATCGTAATTCTTGGACAACCTTTTTCCAAGCTCGAAAATTCTCTTTTCTACACCACCCTTCATGAAAGGGTATACACCGTTATACAGAAATGCAAGCTCCATAAAGTTATTCTTCTTCAGAAATTTCTACCTTAGGATAAACGCACATGCTTTTCAATTCATCTAAAAATAGCTTGAAGGCATAGCTCATCTTAACTAAAACTATATCCGCCTTTTTCCCGCAAAGAGGGCAGAACTTTTTGCCGGATATTCTATCATAAACCGCAACCAACCCGCACTTTTTGCAAATGGGTACTAAAGTTTCATCAGAAGAAAATCTGTCCTTTAAAGCCATTACAGCGCCGTGAGCTAGCAAACAATCCTTTTCCATCTCTCCAAATCTCAAACCCCCTTCCCTAGCCTTACCTTCTGTAGGCTGTCTGGTTAAGATTGTTGTAGGTCCCCTCGCCCTCATAAACCATTTATCTGCCACCATGTGGTATAACCTTTGATAGTAAATAGGACCTATCAAAATTCTAACCTTCATTTTTTTACCCGAGAATGGATCGTACATCACCTCTGTCCCGTCCTCTTTAAATCCTAGCCTTTTTAAAATGTTTGCGATTGCTTCTTCAGGCTCTTCGTTGAAAACTGTAGCATCCATTTCTTTCCCAATTAAAGCTGCAGCCTTGCCGTAAATCATCTCCAGTAATTGCCCGACAGTCATCCTTGAAGGAATGCAGAGAGGGTTAACAATCAAATCAGGGATAATCCCGCTCTCTGTATAAGGTAAATCCTCCTGAGGTACAACAGCACCTATAACCCCTTTCTGTCCATACCTTGAGGCAAACTTATCGCCAATTTCTGGAATTCTAACCTCTCTTAAAATAACCTTTACCAACTTATTTCCAGAATCGGTCTGGGTAACAAAAACCCTATCAACCACCCCAGCTTCTCCGAACCTAACCCTTACCGATGCATCTTTTTTATTTTCCGCCTCTACAAAAAAACTTTCCCTCGGACCATAAAACCTTACCGGAGACTCCTTTCCTATCAGAACTTCATTTTCCTTAACCTCTGCCTCAGCCTTAACAATGCCGTCCTCCTCCAAATTAGTATAATCCTCTTCGGTAGAATAGCCTATGCAACTTTTATTCGGAATTTTGATTTCATCGCTCTCTATACCCCAATACTTTCTTTCTTCTGTTACATAGGATCTAAAAAACAAACTCCTGAACAGTCCTCGATCTATGGACGATTTGTTAATAACTATGGCATCTTCAACATTGTAACCTAAGTAAGGGGATAACGCAACAATTACATTCTGACCCTGAGGGTGTTTATCCAATAAACCTATAGAATAGGCTGCAGTCTTTACCAAAGGCTTTTGAGGGTAAACCAAAGTATAAGCCTTTGTATCTGTTCTCAACAGATAGTTCGTTGCATATATTCCCAAAGCTTGGGAGGACATTTTTGAGCCGTAATTTACCCTATCTCCCCTATTTCTATTTGCAAAAGGTACCATTAAAGCTGGAATTCCCAACACGCATGCAGGATTCAATTCCAAATGGGTATGCTCCTTGCTAACCTCCCAAGGCCATAAGGCTATGTAAGCATTTTCCTCCTCCTCAGCATCCAAATACTCAACTACCCCTTCCTTCACCAAATCGTTCAAATCCATTTTTCCCTCAATAACTTGCTGAATATGCTCCTCGGTAAGCAAAGGCCTTCCGTCCTTTACAATAATCAAAGGCCTTCTCAGCCTGTTACCTTCGGTATTTATCCTAATCTCGTTCAACTCTTCAAAGAAAACAACATTAATTTCATTCGATATTTTCCCTGCTCTTCTCGCCTCCCTTATTATCCTAACAACCTCTTTCGGATGGGTGGTATGACCTAAAATATTTCCGTTCAGGAAAATAATCGTTCCCTTTCCCTCCTTTGAAATTTTATCGGATATTATGTCTATCATATCCTTTATACTTCTCTCATCCGCTGGATTTGAAATGGTAACCAGGTTGGCTAGATGCTTTCTCAAACCGATTTTCGCACCTTCAGGAGTTTCCTCCAAGCAAAGCCTTCCCCAATGGGTTGCATGCAATTCCCTTGCTTCAGCATGCTCCTGAGATGCCGATAAAGGGGAAATTACAGCCCTCATCATGACTATCCTCCTTATGTAATTCGTTCTATCCAATCTTTGCGCAACCCCTGTCCTCCCTCCGACCCAAGAGCCGGTAGCCAAGGCTGAAATTATCCTTTTTGTAATGTAGTTCGACTCTATTAAAGCTCCTATGGCCGGAATTTTCTTTCTCCTACTCAACCTAACATAGTTGTATTTTATCCTAGGAGCCAAACCCTGCTTTCCGAGGAGGAGAGACCTTAGCAGGATATCCAAAAAGTCTCCAGCAAGTGTAATCCTTTTGTTAGCTAAATGGTCGATATCATCTTCTCTCTGCATTCCCAAACCAACCTTCATCAATCTATTGACTACATGCGCTAAATAATATGCTTTCCTAATTTGATCTTTTTCGCTCGTACCCAAATGGGGCAAAAGATATTGGTTAAGGATTTGTTGTAACCTGGTTGAGATTTCTTTCTGGCTGTATCCCTTGATGTACTTCTTTTCCAAATATTTGAGAGCGCTCTGCCTTGACTTTACCTCCTCGAACTCGTATATATTGACCAAAACCTCTTCCTCCAATTCCCTGCAATCTGCTATTGCCTCCATTATTTGCTGATCGGTTGATAAACCCAAAGCCCTTAAAAGAACAACCAAAGGTATCTGCCTCAGATTGGAAAATGATAAATAAATTATCCTGTCCCTCCTCTCCAACATATGCCTCTGAATATAACCTTCCCTCTCCGAATTTATCCTTGCCATCTCAATACCCTTCTTCTCCTCTATGGTGATTACCGGCCTATCGTTCGCAACCTCCTCCATCCCAACAATCACCTTCTCAACCCCGTTTATGATAAAATAACCTCCGGGATCTGTTGGGTCCTCTCCGAGCTCTATTTTCTCCTCAGGGCTTAAGTTGGAATAAGGATCTATAACCGAATTTATCATAATGGGAAAATCGCATATTTTTATGGTTGTCTGCTCCTTCTCTATACCTCCGATTATCGGAGTAACCTCAACCATTAAGGGACAGGTATAATTTAAATTTCTAATCCTAGCCTCCATGGGAGTTATTTCCCTTTCAAATCCATCAGCCTCCTTGATGAAAGGTTTGCCGAACCTTACCTTTCCGAAAACCAGTTTAAAACCTCCGTATTTTTGGGATAGCTCTACCTCTCCAATTTCATCTATTATTCTTTGCACTCTTCTGAGAACAAAATCGTTATAGGAATTAATGTGATGACTTACCAAAAGGTTCAGTGCATTCTTTTCCAACAGCTTTGAATAGAATGCGGCCCACCTCTTTTTATCTACCTTCATGATAACTAAACAACTATTCTATAATATCTAACGGGCTTCATACAACCTTTTTCCTCCCTTATTATTTCAATCACATCTCCCTTTTTTGCTCCTAAAGCCTTTACTACCGGATCCGTTTCCAAGATTCTGGGAAGTTGGGTTGGCTTAACCCGATATTTTTTAAATAGTTCCTCCTTCTCCTTTTCATCCAACAATCTGTGCTTCGGAACCAAAACGTGCTGCAGAACATCAAACTTTTTGCCCTCTACAATGATTACCACCTCTTTCCCGGAAAAGTATAATTGATTTTTACCTAAAAAACTTTAAAAAGATTTTTGGGCCCGCCGGGAGTTCCTCCTGATTGCAAGGAATATAGATAAGTATTCTAGTTGCAGGAGGCAGAATCGGGTGTTTGGAAAGGGAAGCCTTTTTCCAGGGTGCAAGGAAGGATTTCTTCTAGGTAAGGAAGAATGGGGGATTGGAAAGGGGGCTTTGCCCCCCTTCCTTCGAACCCGGGACACCTGGGTTTCCCTGAAATCATCGTTTGCCTCATAGCTTTTAGCTTCCTAAAAGCCCAGCGCTCTACCAAGCTGAGCTACGGGCCCAATAAAGAGAGATATTGGTAAATTTTTTAATTAGCAATTTTTTAGCTTTATTTAAACTCACAATTTATTCGTACTTTACTTCATAGAATCTTTCCCTTTCTTTTATAGGAACCTTTCTTCTTTTCAGGTTATGTTTATATGCAAAGATTATATTCTCAATTTCTCGGCGAGGCTCAACTCAAAATAGAGATGATTTAAATAATCTTTTTAATTCATTGAATTATGGACAGTATCAAACAAAAAATTATAGATGAAATTGAAAAAACGAAAGACGAGCAAATTGAGTTTTTGCAGAAATTGGTACAAACAAAATCCGTAAATCTTAATGTAGATGACCCAACAAAATCCAGTCCTTACGACCCTATAGAATTGGAAGTTGCAGAACTCATTTTTAATAAACTTAAAGAAATAGGACTCCATCCAAAATTCGAAGGTATTTCTCTTTCAAGGCCGAATGTAGTTTGTGAATTCGGTCGGGGAAAGAAAACTTTAATCTTCAACGGGCATATGGACACCGTTCCGCCCGCTCATGAATGGGATTTCAACCCTTTTTTGGGAACTATTAAAAACGGTAAACTCTACGGTTCTGGCGCTTTAGATATGAAATCGGCTCTCTGTTGCTATATTTTCATGGCAAAAGCACTTCTGAAGTTTGAAAAAATGTTGAATGGAAGAATTCTTTTGCAGTTTGTAATTGATGAAGAGCCTATGGCTGCCTCTCATTTTGGCACGAGATATTTGTTGGAAAAAGGTTACATAGGCGATGCAGCCATAATCTCAAGAGAATGGGAGCAAAGGAAAGAAGGATTGAACGCTATACTTGAGATGACAAAGGTAATTAATGCCCTGCAAAATTTTAAATTTCCGTCAAAAGAACATCCGATTTTTCCTGGAAGAAAAAATGTTTTAACCTTCCCTACTCTAATTAAAGGCGGAAAGGCAATAAATATCGTTCCAGATTACTGCGAAGCTTTCGGTGATGCAAGAATTTTACCTGGAATTACAAAGGAATTCATGGAAAGGGAAATCAGAGAAAAACTCGATAAATTGGGCGTAAAATATAAATTAATTCCGATTGTTTATGTCCCGCCGGTTTTCATTAATCCAGAAGAACCTATCGTTAGGATTCTCAAAAATAATGCCAAAAATATATTAAAGAAAGAACCGATTGCAGAGGGTTCTGGTCCATGGAGTGATATGTGGATGTTCATCGAAAAAGGAATTCCAGCAGTTAATTTCGGCTGTGATGGCGAAGGTATGCATGATAAAAATGAATATGTGGAAATCAAAAGTGTGATAGATGTGACAAAAATATATTCTTTAACAGCTTTGGACTTTTTAAAATAAATTTTTTTGCCTAAACCGCTCATCAAAAATTCTATTTTGTCAGCCTTATCAAAAAGCTTTTGAAATGCACCAAAAACAAATTCCTCTTTCCCTCTACCTTGCACAAACCTTTTCTTACAGCCTCATAAATATCTTCCTCCGAATGCTCAGCATCAACATAAGTTTTAACCGCGCCGAACTCCTCCAACAGATGGGAGTCAGAGCCTGCAACGCAAGGCTTTCCAA
>CAZCGS010000026.1:4502-11515 GCA_964498505.1 uncultured archaeon | reverse complement strand
TATGATGTTCCAAAACTATCATTAGAAAACCCACCCCTCACTGATCTTAGAGAAGGGGTACTAAGATTTGACCTTATGATGAATGTTGGAACATGCCAAGATTATTTTCTAAAAGAAGGAGATTACGAAGGATTTGAGAAATTAATCCTTTACCTCCCCACCTTAGGACTCAATACCCTATCCACCGAGTATAAAATAGAAGATTCACTATTATTTGATTCAAAGGGAGAGGTGGAGCATTCAATTGAAAAAAAGAAAATGCCTCTAAGGAAAGCTTTGGAAATATTTGCACCGAAAATAATTGAAATGTACGAAGACTTGGACAAAGAAAATGAAAAGAAAGGCAGATCTAAATAATGGATGATCTCCAGTACTGGAGTGAAAAATTAAAAAATGCAGTAATTCTGGAGCCCGAAGAACCTATTAGCAAAAAATTTCATCTATTTCTTTCTGGCCATGTAGAAAAAGTCAAAAGTGAAGAAAAGGAAGAAATATCTTGGCCTGCTTCCAGAAGTGTTTTTAACCTTCCAAAAAATGTTGAAGAATTTGCAGAAGGAATAAAAAACGAAACGAATTCGCCTCAAGAGTACTTAAGTAGAGTATATGAAGAAGTTTATAAAATTCCATACAATTATTCTGCTGCAAAGGAGATAGAAAAAAGACTGCGTGAAGGTGACATTTCCGCACTAATCGATGATATTAATAGGGATGTACTTTCAGAAGGAGGTGTATGCAGGCATAAGGCAATTTTAATGACCCAACTGTTAGAAAAAGGAGGTATACCCAGTAATCTTGTAAGTGTGAAAGTAAAGGGGAGTGAGTATGGGCACATGCTGGTCGAAGCTTGCGTAGATGGTTGGAATTTCTATGACCCAACAGTTGGTGGTGAGGAAAATTTTGGAAGGTTGGAAAGGCCGGAAGCTCTTCTCCGAGAGATGAATGATATAGCTATAATCGGTAAATTGGAAAATCCTTCGGAAAGGGTAGAGCATGAAACATTTGAACCGATGATGAAAGGTGTTGTTACCTACAAAGTTTTGGAATTAATGGAATAATTTTTAGTAGAAAATCTTCACAGATTCCCTCCGTTTTTTACCATAAGAACCGATTCCGTTCAAAATTTTTTTCTTTGAGTATTTTTATAAAAGTTAAATTGTAATAATGAAAAAATATGGGAAAAAAGAAAATACGAAACCTGGTGGATGAAATAGTGTCTTCTCCAGAGAGGAGAATCTCTATCTTTAGAGAGATTCCCGTAAATGATCAGGGCTTTGTTCTTCTGAATTTGCCAAAAAAGTTGCAACGGGAAATTATGAATAAATTAAGCGATAAGGAATTGGTGGAGTTGCTTGACTATCTTGATCCTGACGAAACAACAGACTTGTTGCAAAACATAGGAATAAGAAGAAGAAAAAAAATTCTGAAAAAATTAAGTAAGGAAGTTAGGGAAAAGGTTGAGTTTTTGCTTAAATTTGATCCAAGAACTGCTGCCGGTTTAATGAGCTTAGATTATATTGAAGTGGAAAAAAATGTCACCTTTGAACAGATTTCTAAGATAATCCAAAAACATGAAAAAAGAACAGGAAAATTCCCGGCCATTCTCGTTGTTCAGGATGGTTTTTTAGTAGGAGAGCTTCCTCCGCACACTCTTGCCATAGGTAAGAGAAAAGAAAAAATCGGCAAATATGTTAAAAAAGTCCCTTCTATTGAGTATGATAAAAATGAACGCGAAATTATTGAGGTATTCAAAAAACATCCGCACAACAAAATCGTAGTTTTAGATAAAAATAATAGCATTCTTGGAATTATTTATTCTGATGATATACTCAGGCTGATAGAAAAACAATCAGCAAATAATCTTCGTCAATTTGCAGGTGTTAGCGAAGAAGAAGATGTTTTGGATTCCGCACTAACAAAAGTAAAAAACAGATACAGATGGTTAATTATTAATCTTGCTACTGCATTTCTGGCCGCTTCTGTCGTAAGTCTTTTTCAGGAAACGATTTCAAAATATGTTTTACTTGCTGTTTATATGCCGATTGTGGCTGGAATGGGCGGAAATGCAGGAACTCAAACTCTGGCTGTTGTTGTCAGAGGTTTAGCATTAAGGGAAATTGAATTAAAAACTGCTAAAAGAGTGATAATAAATGAAATTATTGCAGGCGGAATAAACGGAATTATTAATGGAATTTTGGTTGCTGCAGTGGCCTTTTTGTGGAATAAAAATCCAATGCTCGGATTGGTTGTCGGATTGGCAATGATTATCAATCTAATAATTGCAGGTTTTTTTGGAGCAATTGTTCCGTTAATAATGAAAAGACTTGGAAAAGACCCGGCTTCATCAGCAACCATTTTCATAACAACCGCAACAGATGTTTTTGGATTTCTCTCATTTCTCGGATTAGCAACCATTATGTTATAAAGTAGTTCGAAGATTATTTAGAAACTCTGTTTTCCTGTTTTCCAGACTGGCATTTACCTCCAAAGATTCTGAAAAATCAAATGTCAGCAAGATATGAGCTGCTTTAACACTTCCTTTAGGGAATTGAGGTTAAACTTTGTTCCCGCACATCCGTTTTTTGTTAGCAGCACAGCCTGCAAAACCCTGCAGTAATCCTTTAACCTGTAAAACCCTAATTTTGCCTCAGCGGGACATGCAACTCCTACAACAACTTTATAACCTTCCTTTTTTACAATTTCTTCGACGCACGAGCCGCCAGGCACAACAAAAACATCAAACCCGTAAGCCTTTCCGAGCTTTGAAGCCTTGTTTATCAGGCAATTGTTGGAGCAGGTTTTACAAACATAACATTTTCTTTTTTCATCGAAGATGGCTTTGCATCTATTGTCCATAAACTTTCTCGAGCAGTGCGGCAAAAACAGAGCCTTTTTCTCTCCAGAGATTTCTTTTGACTTCAATTTTTCTCTGTATTCAAGATTTCTCATCTGAATTTCTATTATGTCCTCTACCAAGTCTATTGCATCTTCAAATTGCAAACCCGTTAATTTTTCCAACTTTGTCAGCTTAACAATCTTTTTCGCAAGCTCCGAAGTTTTCCTGTGAATTTCCTTTCTGTACAAATGTTTAGAGATTTCTCTGAATATTCTGTTGGATACCGCCGAAAAATCGAAGAAATATCTTTTTTTCATAAATCATTTTTTTAAAATTGGTTAATAAAGCAACCCTTTTATATACTCCAGAATAGAAATCTTTATATAGAAATGCGGTCAATATTATTTAGCCCGAAAGCCCGAAATTGAACAAATAGCCCTTTTTAGCCCAATAGCCCGATTGAAATGAAAAGCCAATTCTATAATAATAGATGGCACCAGAACTATATATAGATTTCGGTGCCGTAAGATATATATCGCAGAATATGATGGAGAAAAATATTGCGGATCTGTTTGAGCGCACGTTTGGGAGCGAGGAAAGAGAGGATAGCAGAGAGACAGAAGAATCTCTAACAAACTTCAATGCAAGGTCTTCGGCCCTGGAAACAGAAGATATAAGGAAGAAAATAAGGGATGAGTTCGGAATAGATAGCTACCAGGCAAGGATTTTTGTGATAGGAGTCGGAGGAATGGGTTCAAATGTGGTAAACAAGATTTCCAGGATGGGAATAAAGGGGGCTCTAACGGTAGCTGTAAATACGGATGCAGCCCATTTAGCAATGATAAAGGCTGACAGAAAGTTGTTGATAGGAAAGGAGCTAACAAGAGGGTTAGGGGCTGGAGGTTCTCCAGAGTTGGGAAGAAAAGCTGCAGAAGAAAGCAGGCAGGAGCTTAAGGAGCTATTAAAAGGGGCTGACATGGTTTTCCTAATTTTGGGTCTTGGCGGAGGAACCGGGACTGGAGCAGCTCCGGTAATAGCGCAGTATGCAAAAGAGCAGGGAGCAATAGTTATTGCGGTAACAACTTTGCCTTTCAAAATAGAGGGTGCCAGAATGTCCAAAGCCGAAGACGGATTGGCGAGACTGAGAGATATTTGCGATACCGTAATAGTAATAGAGAATCAGAAATTATTGGAGTACGGAGGAAATCTGCCTATTGAGCAGGCATTCGAGCTGGGAGATAATCTAATATCAACAATGATAAAGGGCATCACAGAAACGATTTCAGTTCCTTCTTTGGTAAATTTGGATTATGCAGATGTAAGAACCATAATGGGGGTTGGCGGTGTTTCTGCAATAGGAGTTGGAATTTCAAGTTCTTCGGATAGGGCTAGAGAAGCTGTTACGAAATCTTTAAGTAATCCTTTGTTGGAAGTAGATTACAGCGGGGCGAAAGGAGCTTTAATTCAGGTAATAGGAGGCCCTGATTTAAAACTTGAGGAGATCAATTTGATAGGAGAGACGGTATCAAAATATCTCTCTCCTGAAGCACAGACCATATGGGGAGCCAGGATACTACCTGATTGGAAGGGAAAGATTCAGGTAATAACCATCATAACCGGTGTAAAGTCTCCTTACATCTTGGGACCTTCTCTCCAGGAAACCGAAAAGAGGCAAGTTCCGGAAGCAAGTTATGAGAGCTCAATTGGCATAGATGTAGTCAAATAATTTTTTTATTTTTTGTTTTTTTGCTATTTTAGAGTTATGTCCGCTATTTCCGAAAAGAGATGGAAGAAGGAATTTGAGGAAGAGGTTCTGAAAAAATGGGAGGAAAGATGGGATGAATTTTTTTCATTCAACCGAAAAACAGAAAAGCCAATCTTTTCAATAGATACTCCTCCTCCTTATGTCAACGCTCCGGTTCACATAGGGCATGCAGCTTCCTATACCCTAATGGACTTCATAGCAAGATATAAAAGAGCAAAAGGATACGAGGTTTTATTTCCCTTAGGTTTGGATAGGAATGGTTTGCCGATAGAGGTTGCAGCTGAAAAGGAATTCGGAGTTGACCCGAAAAAGGTTGGTAGGGAAAGGTTTATTGAGTTATGCAAGGAGCTTCTGGATAGATATAGCGATACATCTTCCCAATATTTTAAAAGATTGGGGATTTCCTTCAATTCCTATTCCTTCAGTAATGAAGTAGGGAAGGCTTATTTTACCGATAGTTCTGAATACAGGGCTTTAACTCAAGCCACCTTTATTCGACTATGGAAGAGGGGTTTAATATACAGGGATAAAAAGGTGACAAACTTTTGTCCTCGGTGCAGGGCTGCTATAGCGGATGCCGAGATCGAATATTTGGAAAAGGAAACCTACCTGAATTACATAAAATTTAGGGTTAAAGAAAGCAAAGAGGAAATTGTTATTTCAACCACAAGACCTGAGCTTTTGTGCACCTGCGAGATGGTTATTTTTAATCCGTCCGATGAAAGGTATGGGCATCTAAAGGACAAACATGCTATTGTTCCGATTTACAATAAAGAGGTTCCTATTAAGGCGCACCCTTACGCAAAGCAAGAGTTCGGCACAGGATTGGTTATGATGTGCTCTTTTGGTGATTATGCGGATATAAGATTTTTTAGGGAGGAAAACTTGCCGTACAAAATTGCGATAGATGAGGAGGGAAAATTAAACGAGCATGCAGGGTTTTTAGCTGGTTTAAGCGTTGAGGAGGCTAGGAGGAAAATTATTGAGGAGTTGGAAAGGAAGGATTTGCTTGTAAAGAGGGAGAAAATTTTTCATAGAGTACCTAGCTGCGGAAGATGCAAGACCCCTTTAGAATTTATAGAGCTTGAGGAATGGTATTTAAAGCAATTGGAGTTTAAGGAAGAAATGCTGCGAATTGCAAAGGAGATAAGGATATTTTCCGAGGAAAGCAGGCAAAGGCTGATAGATTGGATAAATTCTGTTTCCATGGATTGGTGTTTGTCAAGGCGCAGGTATTACGCTACCGAAATACCAATTTGGTATTGTAAGAATTGCAATTATGTTTATGTTCCGGAGGATGAGCGCTCCCTAAAATATTACATTCCCTGGAAGGAAAAACCTCCTATTGAAGAATGCCCTAGATGCAAAGGAAGGGAATGGGAAGGAGAAAAAGAGGTTTTCGACACCTGGTTTGACTCCAGCATTTCCCCTCTCTTTATCTCAGGTTATTTGAGGGACAATGAGCTTTTTAAAAAAATCTATCCCTGCTCTTTAAGGCCGCAGGGCAAGGATATAATAAGGACTTGGTTATACTATACCCTGCTCAGATGCTACCAACTTACCGGCAAACCATGCTTCAGAGATGTTTACATAAACCACCATGTGGTTGATGAGCAGGGAAAGAAAATGAGCAAGAGTTTGGGTAATGTTATTTCTCCTGCCGAAATTTTGGAAGAGTATGGGGCCGAACCTTTTAGATTATGGGTTGCGCTTACTGGAGATTTTTCCAAAGGAGATTTTAGGTGTTCTAAGGAAAGAATAGCTAATGAGGCAAAGACCCTAACCAAGCTATGGAACATAGCCAGATTTATCTCCCTATTCGGGCTTAAAGACAAACCTAAAGATTTTCAACTAACCGAGCTTGACCAAAGCATAATTTTCGAGCTTAACTCTTTGATTGAATGGGTTGATAGGGAATATGAAAATTACAATTTTTTCGATTCTGCAACAAGGATAATAAACTTTATGTGGGAAGAATTTGCAAGCCATTATTTGGAAATGGTTAAGCCGAGAGTTTATAATAGGGAGGCTAAATTTTCAAAGGAAGAGCAGGAGAGCGCAATCTTTACTCTAAATTACCTCTTAGAAACTCTGCTCAAACTTTTGCATCCGATAATCCCTTTCATAACTTCAAAGCTTTATTCCGAATTGAAAGGCAATGATATAGAGAAGGAGGAATTTCCGAAGCCGGAAATAGAGGTAAGACCCAAAATAAAATTTGATGAAATAAAGCAAATCAACTCAAAGATATGGAAGGAAAAAAAGGAAAAGGGAAAGAGCTTGAAGGATGAAATAACCAAAATAACCCTGCCGGAAAAGTTTAAACCAATAGAAAGGGACCTTAAGGAGGCTCACAACATAAGGGAGATAGAGTACGGAGGGGAAATTAGCATCCTGGTTTAGCGGGATTTCATA
>CAZCGS010000026.1:0-4402 GCA_964498505.1 uncultured archaeon | reverse complement strand
AAATTTTTTCCCTTCTATCTCTATTTCTTTGAATGCAATTCCCATAAAAAATGATGATTTTTTAAATATATAAATTTTTTTCTTCTGTAAAATTTGAGTATGAGATTTAGGAAAAATATGGACTTCATACATTCGTTTTTCGGATTTGGCAAGGAAAAGGATTCGATGAATAAATTTATCAAATTTATTAAAAATCCCATCAAATTTTTTGAAAGAAATAAAGAAAAGGAAGAATCTTTGTTAGATGTACTATCTTTTATTTATAGGATAAAAGCGACTTTTGATTTTTTATTGTCTATCTTAATTTTTGGCAAGATGACAGAAATCATTATTATTGGTTATATACTTGTTTTTTTATTTGCAAAAATAATTGCAATTGTTACCTTGTTCTTTTATTCTCCAATATTAAATTATTTTGTAGATTTATTTTCAAATAAATCAAATATCTTAGCTGCTAAAAGAATTGTTACTTATGTTTTTTCAGTTAATTTATTACTCTCAATTATTCCATCAATTTCTTTTCTTACCATTCTTTTTACAGTACCTCTTGAAAGTATAGGAATCTGGAAACAGTATAAGCTTTCATTTACAAATTCTCTCTTCATTTCGTCGATTAAAACCGGGATTATAGTATTAATTTTGTGGCTTTTATCTTTGTGATAAGTCAACAATTTTTATAGGCAAGCTGAGCAAAGTCCTTAAGGAGTTAGATGAATGGAAGGAAGAGGAGCATTATTTTTTATACGGGAATCCTATAAATCCTAATTTGGCGGTAATTTTTGAAAAGGCATGGGTTTTCCAAATAGCGGTAAAGGCATTTGGAAACCCTCACAAGCATCTTTTTGTTTGCACCGTTGGAATTCCTTCCTTAACCTGCCTAAAATTTATCAAAACCATAAAAGCCAAAAGGCTAATTTACCTCGGAGATTTGGATCCAACCTCTCTTTACATCTTTCTTGCCCTTTCCCATGCCAAAAGAATTCCAAAACCCAAAGATAAACCGAAGCTGAAGATTGAATATGGAGGGGTAACTTTTGAAGATCAAAAGCATTTCTATACCGGAAGCCCTTTAATAAAGATGGATAATGCTGAAAAGGCAGTTTTGGATTGGATTGAGAAGTTCAGATTGCCAAAGCTTACCCAGGAAATAGAGTTTTTAAAAAGGACCGGAATGAAGGTGGAGATAGAGGGAATATGCCAATGCTGGAAAATTGTTCAGGGTGATGGATATATTTATTGCAAATTCCAGAAGGAAAAGGTCAAGGATTTTGAAAACTACCTGAAATCAAAATTTTCTTTATAGGAATTTAACTTTTAAATTTAACTAATAAAAAATTTTATGAAAAGAAGGCTTAGATGGTTCTGGGAAGACCCGATAGCGATGATGGAAGAAATGCACAGAGCATGGGAGGAGAGCTTCAGGGAATCCTTTGCTCCTTTCTTTGAACCTTGGGAAAAATCTTTTGAGAAAGTAGGTGCCTGGATGCCTGTAGATATAGAGGAAACCGATAAAGAAATAATAGTTAAGGCTGATTTGCCAGGATTTACCAAGGATGAAGTTTCGGTTGAGGTAGTTGGGGATAGACTTCAGATTTCGGCTAAGAAAAAGGAAGAGAAGGTAGAGCAGGATAAGAATTATTACAGAAGGGAAAGGATGGGAAAACTTGCAAGCAGGTCAATAACCTTGCCCTGCGAGGTAGATGCAGAAAATGCAAAAGTAGAATTTGAAAATGGCGTTTTAACAATTACCCTGCCTAAAAAGGAGGTCGAGAAAAAAGTCAAATTGCTGTAATTTTCTTTTTTAATTTAATTATCTTTTATTTTTTATGAACAACCTGCCATAATTAATAGATAAAATTGCCGAGAGAACGAATTTATCTAAAGAAGATATTGAGAAAAAAATTGAGGAAAAGTTGGTAGAGCTCAGTTATCTTGTCTCCAAGGAAGGCGCAGCTTACATTGTGGCTAAAGAGTTAGGCATAGACCTGCTTGAAAAAAAGGACAGAAGTTTAAAAATTAAAAATATAATCCCAGGGATGAGCAAGGTTGACATAGACGGAAAAATTTTGAAAATTTCGGATGTGAAGGAATTTGAAAGAGAAGGGGGCATGGGAAAGGTAGTATCCATTTTGTTGGGTGATGAAACCGGAGCTGTAAGGGTTGTTTGCTGGGATGCAAATATTTCAAAGCTTTCCGGCTTAAAAGAGGGAGATAGCATAAGAATAACCAACGCTTATTCCAGAACCAACATTTTCGGAAATGTTGAAGTGCATTTGGGAGAAAATTCTTCCATAGAAAAAATTGAGAAGGCAATAGAGGTGCCTGAAAATTTAGCAAGAGAAGGTCTGAGCTCTGGACCTAAAAGAAAGCGGTTGGATAAAGTAAGGGATGGTGAGTTTATAGAGACGAAAGCTACGATTGTTTCGATATTAGAGAACAAATTTTATTCCTGTCCGGAGTGCAACTCAAGAGTAGAGAAAATAAGCGATGATTTCTTCTGCAAGGACCACGGAAAAGTTAAGCCAGTAGAAAATTTGATGATCTCTGGATATATGGATGACGGATTCGGAGCTGTTAGATATTTAGCTTTTCGGGAGATTGCCGAAAAAATCCTTTCCATGAATCCCTTAGGAAGGGAACTCATTTTTGTGGGAAGGGTAAGAAAAAACAGATTGTACGGAAATTTGGAGATAAATATTAAGGATGTCTTTCCTTTAAACATAGAGGAAGAAATTAAGAAACTATGCGGTTAAAGATATTCGGCAAAACCTATGATAATCCGGAAAGAAGACTTCTTAAGGATATGAGAGAAGTTCTGTTTGATCAGAATTTTGTAAAAAGGGCCAACCCCAATTTGGTTTTGTACTACATGTTTAGGGATATAGCAAAAACGGCAGAGGATGAAAAAATATTAAAAAAGCTCGGGTTAAGATATGATGTCACCTTAATACCGCCAAAATTGTTAGGGGTCGAATTTGTTAAAACTTTCGGCCATTACCATCCAAAGGTATATGGCAATTATAGCTATCCGGAGGTCTATCAGGTTTTGAAGGGAGAGGCTTTCTTCCTAATCCAAAAGCCTGGAAGAAATTACGGAGAAATAGAAAGGGTCATTTCAGTAAAAGCAAGGGAAGGAGAGATTGTCATAATACCTCCTAATTACGGGCACGTCACCATTAATCCGAGCAAGGACAAAATTTTGATGCTCTCAAACCTGGTTGCAAGGAACTTTTCAAGTATTTACGAACCTTTTAAAAAGCTGAGGGGGGCTTCCTATTATTACCTTACTACCGGCTGGGTGAGGAATGCTAGCTATAAAAAGGTTCCTGAGATTGAATTCGGTGATGCTTCTGAATTCAATTTTTTTAATTTTGAAGGAAACCTTTACGACTATATAAAAAAACCGGCTAAGCTAAAATTCCTGAAGGAACCTCAAAAATATAAATGGAGATTATAATATTATGCCTATAGAAGCTGACGAAGCAATTTTAAAGAGACTGGAAAATTTGGGGGGTATGGGTAAACCTTATGTTGGCAAGCTGGTTTGTGTTCATCCACCCAATCAGGAAACTACTATTGCTCTAACCCTGCCTTTCGGAAAGGGTTCTGAAAGCATTCTAAAGCTAATCTCCTGGTTGGGAAAGTCTGGATTTACGGTTCATAAAAGGGACGAGAGCTTTTTTATTTCCCAGGTTGATCAAGCCTACTACCAACTTACCCAAAAGCATAAGGAGGAATTAGAGGTAAAAATGAAGGAAGGTTTGGCAAGCATTTCGAGGGCTATAGCGGATTACGAGCTTGTCGCTCATGACAGAAGAAAATATGAGGAATTTGTTAGGGCTGCTGAGAAAGGGGATGAGCATACCTTACGCTCCCTTTTTATAGATGAGGTTGATATCCATACAGATATCCCCAATCATCCAAAGGCATTGAGAAGCATAGTGGGAAGATGGCCGACCATAATTTCGGATTTTTTCGAGTTGGGAAAAAAGCTTAAGCCGAAAGAAGAACCAGACCCTAAAAAAATTAGGGACCTTTTGGGAATTTCTTTGGCTGAGGCAACTATTTTAGCAACCAAGGAAAGACTTTACAGAACCTGGAAAGACACCTTTATCAAAGAGGTAAAAGGCAGATATAAGAGATTGTTGGAGTCGGAGAAGGGAAAGTATAAATTAATAGCCGAATATAGAGACGCTTTAAAGCCGGTAATAAGAAGGTTGAAGATGTATAAGGATATAGGTTCTGAAATCCTGGGAGAAAATTTGATATCTCCGGGTCAGGCAATTTCTAAGCAGGTAATAGTGTTATGGGCATGGCAGGATATGGAGGCTCATGAAATACGAAAAAAAACAAAGGAGATGGAAGGCTTTTTAGTAAACCCTTTAGACGATTTTATAAAGAG
>CAZCGS010000025.1:0-11745 GCA_964498505.1 uncultured archaeon | reverse complement strand
AGTTGCAAAATGGAAATGCAGCTTTTTCTCTTTTTTTCCGAGCATAATTATAAAGGTATGTAAAATTTAATCTTTGTCGACGCCCTTCCGGTATCGGAAAAAATATACACAATATCTATTTTTTCCTTATCGCAGGAAAATTTCTCTGCTATCATTTCCTTTGTCCGCTCTTTGGAAGGGGTAGGAGAGCCTGGATGGAAAACCCTGACCAAAACCTCCTTTCTTTTTAAAAAAGGATTTTCCTTCTCTTTCAGAATTTCCATCTCCATAATAACCTTAAAAATCAGAAAATTTAAATATTGTGGTAAGGAATTCCTTTTCCTTTTTCAACCAAACTTTCGGGTGTCGGATTATCCCTACCGTTCCATTCTAGCCCGATTTACCATACTATTTTTGGACGCTCAAATTGTCTAACTGTTTTGAAAGTTTAAAGAATTCCTTCCCTAAATTCTCTATCTCCTCATCTACCTTTTTTAGAGTATCCTCAAGCTCCGCCCTTCTCCTTTCCAACCTTTCTACAGACTTTTCTCTTTCCTCCTCGACAAATATTCTAGCGCCAGAATGAATAAGTACCTTTGTTACATCAATTATGTTTGTTTTTAAATAGATTCCGGCACCCAAATAGGAAAAACTTTCTTTAGGCGTTTTTATTGACGCCAAAGATTTTAGATGAGCGATTGTTTGGGATATCTCGGAAAGCTTGGCGGAAAGAGTTTCCCTATGTTCCTGAAGCTTCTCCAACTCCTGCCTAATTAGTTCCATCCGGAGGTATATCTCCCTTGCCTTTTCTTCCATCATAATGTTTCGCAGAAAATATTTATTTTTTAAAAAAATTATGGTGCTGAGCGAGAAGGAAGCCAAACTGCTGAAATTTGTAGCGGACAAAAAATTGGTATCGTCTGTAGAGCTAAGCCGATATATAGCGGAAAATTTTAACAGCAGTGCGGACGGAGCAAGGATATTAAAAAGATTGCAGGACCTCGAATTTATAGCGGAGCTGGATATTTTATTCGATAAAAGCTACATAATAACAAATAAAGGATTGGATTTCTTGGAAAAGGATTGAAGCAAAAACAAAAAGCTAATCGATGATTTCTATTCCCAAGGTGCTTTCCTCCTTTTTCTTTCGTTCTAATTTGAATGACTTTTCCTTTCCGAAGATTTGGGGCGATTGAACTCCGGTAACTATTATCAAACATCTTAATGTATCTCCCAAAGTTTTATCAATTTGGGCACCCCAAATAATTTTTGCATTAGGGTCAAGCTTTGAGGAAACAGCATCTACCACTTCCTGACATTCTTTTATGGTGATATCTGAGCCTCCGGAGATATTTATTAGGGCTCCCTTGGCTCCCTGAATATCCACATCCAAAAGCGGATTATTCAATGCCCTCTCAACAGCTTCTATTGCCCTATTTTCCGTATCGCTCGCTCCCATTCCTATCATTGCTATTCCTCCTTCTCCCATCACAGCCTTTACATCCGCAAAGTCAAGGTTTATCAAGCCAGGTTTGGTTACAAGCTCGGTAATACCCTTGACAGAATTTACCAAAATCTCATCAGCAATTTTAAATGCAGTTGTTAGGGAAACATCAGGAACTATTTCCAACAATTTATCGTTAGGGATAACTATCAGGGTATCGACAATTTTCTCCAATTTTTCTAAACCGTAAGTTGCATTATCCATTCTCTGCTTTCCTTCCATGGAGAAGGGCAAAGTAACAACTCCAACTGTAAGAGCTCCCAATTTTTTGGAAATTTCCGCTAATACCGGAGAGGCACCAGTCCCTGTTCCACCTCCAAGTCCGCAGGTGATAAAAACCATATCCGCACCTCTCAAAACTTTTTGAAGCTCACCCTTGCTTTCTTTTGCAGCCTCTTCTCCGAGCTTGGGATCGCTTCCAGCACCTAATCCTCCGGAAACCTCTTTTCCTATCAAAATTTTTCTATCAGCATTATTGTACAAAAGCTGTTGGGCATCAGTATTTACGGCAATCGTCTCAGCGCCAACAATTCCCAATTCAATTAATCTGTTAATAGTATTGTTTCCGGCGCCTCCAACCCCAACAACCTTAATATTTGCCCTCCTTTCTTCCAAAAGTTTTTTCAACACATCATCCTCCTCTTTCTTAGCGCCTGCTTTGGAAACCACCATAATTAGAGTACAGAAAATTATTTATAAGTTTCTGAATGGGCGTTTACAAGGTTATTTCCTCTTCTTTTTTCTTTTTTTCTACAATTCTGACAATGTTCATCGAGATGGTTATTGGTATGGGCACTGCTGCCTCCAAAAGCTCTATTACAATTTCTTTTTTGTTCGGGTCTACCTTTGTTACCTTTGCCTTCTCACCCTTAAAAGGCCCGCTCAGAACCTCTACAATATCTCCTTCGTCTATCTCCATCACCTGCTTCTCGGTTTTTAAATATCTTTCCAAAGAACTAAGCTCTACCGGCTCCTTTATAAGGTTCTTCACAAATTTAACTCCGTAAATAGCTTTTGTAACATCGGGCATCTCTCCCTCTAAAAATAGATATCCCTTTAGTTCCGGGATGTAAAATAAAGATTTTATTCCCAAGTTCTGCTGCTCAATATTTTGCTTTATTAATTCAATCGCATGCATCTCCCTCCCTGAAATTACCCTCACGCAGTACAGCATTATAATAGTTGGATAAATTTTAAAATAAATAGCCCCGCCAGGATTTTCTTAGCGGGAAGTTCTTCCCTGCACTCTGAGAAAATATTTTTGGTCGCAGGGAAGAGCATAATAACTTTTCGGGGTTTGGAAAGGAGGCAAAGCATTTATTGGGGAGTGCAGGAGGACGGGGGATTGGAAAGGGGGCTCCGCCCCCTTCCCTCGGTGAGGATGGGGTGATAGGGGCGGGTGCGGCGCCCCTATTCGAACCTGGGTCTCCGGGGTTCTTCATCGCCTCAAAGCTCAAAACTTTGGAGGCTAACTCCAAAGCCCGGCATGCTTGGCCACTACACCACGGGGCTATATACCTAATTTAAAAGTTTTTTATTAAAAAATTTTCTATGAAATTAAAAAGAAGGAGAGAGAAAAAAACAGATTATAGAAAAAGGTTAAAGCTATTGTTATCCGGAAAGCCCAGGTTGGTGATTAGGAGGAGCAATAAATACATAAGACTGCAAATTGTGGAATATGATGAGAAAGGTGACAAAACGGTTCTAGGTTTATTATCAAAAACCCTGCAAAAATACGGATGGCCTAAAAGTTTTAAAAACCTACCAGCGTGCTATCTTTCAGGATATTTAATAGGGAAGTTGGCTTTAAGAAAAAATATTAAAGAAGTTGTAGCGGATACAGGATTACATAGACTAACGAAAGGATGCAGAATATTTGCAGTAATAAAAGGTGCGGTAGATGCGGGATTAAAAGTTCCGCATTCCGAGAGTATATATCCTCCGGAGGAAAGGTTGGTTGGTAGGCACATCTCTCCAGACCTTGAACCATTAGTTTATAGAATAAAAGAAAGCATAAATGAAGAGTATGGAAAATGAAAATGAAGTTATAGGGGAGGAAGAAGAGGAAGAAGATAAAGAGCTGGAAGAAGTCGGAGAAGAAGAAAGGAAAGAAGTAGAAGAAGAGGCTAAAGAAATTTGGGAAGAAGTAAAGGATGAAACTGAAAAATGGACCCCGAAAACAAAGTTGGGTAAAATGGTAAAGGAGGGAAAAATAACGGATATAAAACAAATATTTGAGAGCGGTTTAAAGATAAAGGAGCCGGAAATTGTGGATTTTTTATTGCCCGACCTTAAGCAGGAGCTAATTTTAATAGGAGGAACTCCCGGAAAAGGAGGCGGAATTCAAAGAAGGGTTGTGAGGAGGACTGCTAGAGTTCATGCCTCAGGAAAGAGAATGAGCTTTTCCGTTCTCTCCGTAATCGGTAACGAAAACGGATATTTGGGAATAGGGTTCGGGAAATCTGATGATACTAAAAAGGCGATTGCTCAGGCAATAAACAAAGCAAAAAAGAATATTTTTCCGATAGTAAGGGGATGCGGCTCATGGTACTGCGCATGTAAAAGGCCTCATTCAATTCCTTTCTCTGTAAAAGGTAAAAAGGGTAGCGTAAGGGTAACATTGCTACCCGCACCAAGAGGTTTAGGTTTATGTGCCCAGGATGAAATTAAGAAGATTTTTAGACTGGCTGGGATAAAGGATATTAGAATGAACTCATTCGGAAATACGGGTGCAAGAATAAACTTCATCTATGGAGTTGAGGATGCTCTGAAAAGTTTAATAAGGCTTAAGATAAAAAAAGAGGATTATGAAAATAAAGGGATTGTAGTAGGTGCTATCGAATGATAAAAACAAATTTAAATTTTTACTGTAAATTATTTTTAGGTGGTTAAAAATGTTCGAAAAGGAAAAGGAGGACTGGAAGGAAAATTTGAGTTTGGAAGCAGCGGCAGAGTTAGAGGATTTACTCAAAAAAGTACAGAAGCACAGGTGCGCCTATAAGCAGGCTCCAGAAGTACAAATTGCCCAGCTGTGGTGTGCTCTAATAGAAATAAGGAGGGAGATAAAGGAGTTAGAGCAAAGGCTGTCAAGGATAGAAGACTTGCTGAACATCCTATTCAGAGGGTACGAAAAGCAAAGGGAAGAGCTACTAAAAAGCTTAATAAGATTTTAGCCATCTCATTTCTTTTTTTTATATTTTTTTTATATTATTATGGATGTTAAAAAGACGGGCACAACTACTTTAGCACTTTTGTGTAAAGACGGAATAGTAATGGGAGCCGAAAGTAAGGCAACCTCTGGCTTTATGGTGGCGAATAAAGAGGTTAAAAAACTTTTTCAAATAGATGATAAGATGGCTATGACTGTTGCGGGAGATGTTAGCGATGTGCAACAGCTGGTTAGGGTTCTAAGAGCAGAAATTAAATTGTACAAACTTGAAACGCAAGAGGAGATGAAGGTCAAGGCAGCAGCAACCCTATTATCCAACATAATGTACGGAAGAAAGTTATTCCCTTATCTCGCCCAAATCATAGTTGCTGGGATTGATAAACTAGGGAAGCACATATACTCTTTTGATCCTGCCGGAGCATGCATAGAGGAAAAATATGTTGCAACAGGCTCCGGAAGCGTGTTTGTTTACGGTATTTTGGAAAAGGATTATAAAGAGGGAATGAAGGTCAAGGAAGGCATTGCTTTGGCTAAACAAGCTATTAAGGTTGCTAAAGAAAGGGATGTATTTTCGGGAGGTGAGAAGATTTGGTTAGGCATTATAAATGACCAGGGAGTTGAAATTAAGGAGGAGAACCTTTAAACTTCTGAGGTGAAAAAATATGGACTTACTGCAATTGATAAAGGAGAGGCTGCCAGAGCTTGAAGGCTCAAAGGTATATTACGAAGGGAGCAGAGTAGTTATCTATACAAAAAACACCGAGCTGTTTTTGAGGGGGTTGGAGAAGGTAAGAGAGTTGGTAATGGAAATCAAAAAAAGGATTGAGATAAGGATAGACCCTTCCCTTTTATTACCTCCTAAGGAGGCTGAAAAAAAGATAAGGGAAATCCTGCCGAAAGAGACCGAAATTAAAGAAATCTATTTCGAGCCTGAATTTTCCAAGGTAATGATATATGCAAAGTATCCGTTGATAGGCCTGAGTGAAAAGGGAAAATATGTCAGAAAAATAAGGGAGGAAACCCTTTGGAATCCGGTTTTGCTAAGGGCTGACGAGCCGGAATCAAAGCATATTAAGGCGGTTAGAAAAATGCTTCACCAATATTCTTCTTACAGGAAAAGATTTTTGCATCAGGTAGGGAAAAATATATACCTGAAGGAATTCAAGGGTCTTGATTATGTAAGGATTTCGTGTTTGGGTTCCGGAAGGGAAGTAGGAAGAAGCTGCTTTTTACTCCAAACTCCCAACACAAAAATTTTGTTGGATTGCGGAATTTCTCCTTCTCTCCAAACAAAGCCGTATCCTTACTTTGACGCTCCGGAATTCGATTTGAATGAGTTGGACGCTATCGTAATCACCCATGCCCATTTAGACCATTGCGGTTTAGTACCCTATCTTTACAAAATGGGATATAAAGGGCCTTTGTACTGCACCGAGCCAACAAGGGAGCTTATGGTCTTATTACTTTTGGATTCCTTAGACTTGATGCAAAAATCCGATGCAAAGGTAATATATAACTCCAACGACATTAAAAAGGCGGTAAAGCACTGCATCCCTATAGAATATTCGAAAACAACTGATATAGCGAATGATGTAAGAATTACTTTTGAAAATGCAGGGCATATTTTAGGAAGCTCGATAGTTCATTTCAATTTCGGAGAGAATGAGCATAACCTTGTTTATACCGGAGATTTAAAATACAGCAAAACAAACCTCCTTAATCCGGCTTATACAAGGTTTCCGAGGGTTGATAGTTTGATAATAGAGAGCACTTATGGTGGGAAAGAGGATATAATGCCTCCTCTCGAAGAATCTGAAGCGGAATTGATCGGCATTATTAAAGAAACCCTGTCCCAAAAGGGTAAGGTCATAATACCTTCTTTTGGAGTGGGAAGAGCGCAGGAAATAATGCTTATACTTGAAAAATATAAAGCGATGTTGGGTAATCCTATGGTGTATGTGGATGGAATGATATGGGATGCAACAGCTATTCACAGTACCTACTGCAATTATTTGAGCAGGGAGGTTTTTCACAGGATAACAAACGAGAAGGACAACCCTTTTTTATGCGAGATTTTTAAGCAGGTTGGTTCAAGAAGAGAGAGGGAAAGGGTTTTGGAAGAAAATGAGCCTTATATAGTGTTAACAACTTCTGGAATGCTTCAGGGAGGACCGGTCTTAGAATATCTGAAAAACTTGGCATCCGACGAAAAAAATGCTTTAATATTTGTGGGCTATCAAGCTTATGGTACGCCGGGATACCAAATTCAGAAAGGAAACAGAAGGATTGAAATTAACGGAGAGGACATAGAGATAAAGTTGAAAGTTCATTCTATAGAAGGGCTTTCCGGTCATAGCGATAGGAGGCAATTGCTCAGCTATATAAAGCATTTGAGAACAACACCTAAAACAATAATGGTTGTTCACGGAGAGGAAAATAAATGTTTGAGTCTGAGGAATGCAATTTCGAGATATTTTAAGGCTGAAGCTTATGCCCTTAAAAATTTGGATGTAATTAGGCTGAAGTGAGATATTCGTAAGCGCTTTTAGCTGCTATCGCTCCTTCGGCGCATGCTGTAACTATTTGGCATAATTTGGAAGAGCCGGTGGTTATATCTCCGGCCGCAAAAATTCCTTCCTGCGATGTTCTTAGCTTCTCATCAACTTTTATTAAAGAATCCTCTATCTCTAACCCCAACTTGGTTGCGAGCTCTAGGGAAGGTTCCCTCCCAATCTCCACAAACAGGAAATCCATTTCGATTTTTTTCTCTTCTCCTCCTATTTCGAACAAAGCGCCTTTCATTCTCTCTTCTCCGAAGATTTTTTTTATGTTGGCATTGCATATTACCTCTATTTTTCCCTCTCTCTCTACTTTTTCCTTCAATATTTCATCGCATTTCAGCTTTGGATGCTTGCAGAAGAGATAAACCTTTTCGGCATGTTGGGACAAAAGTAAAGCGCTCTCGCATGCAGAATTCCCGCAACCTATAACCCCTACCTTCTTTCCTTTGGTTAAGGGAGCGTCGCAAACAGTGCAGTAACAAACCCCTTTGCCTGCAAATTCCTCCTCTCCCTCTATTCCCAACTTTCTCTTTTTCGAGCCGGTTGCAATGATAATTGCTTTAGCCTTAAAACTTCCTATAGATGTTTCAACTTTGAAGAGCGAGCCCTCCCTTTTAATGTCGGTAACTGTACCCTGGGCAATCTCAACTTCGTAGCTGAGAGCATGCTCGTAAAATTTTTTTAGTAATTCGGTTCCCTCTATCTTAACAAATCCCGGATAGTTCCTTATTTCTCCGCAAACATTGAGCAAGCCCCCTATTTCCTCTCCTATGACCAAAACCTTCAATCCGAATCTTTTAGCATAAATTGAAGCTGTTAGGCCTGCTGGTCCTGCCCCAACAATAACCAAATCGTACTCCATAATCATAATTCAAGTAAAAAATTTATTCTATATACAAAATCAACGGAATTTTCGTTCCGTTAGGTAACCCAATTTCCCCTAAATATTCTCCACTACCTTCTTCTAATACTTCTGCGAGATTTATTTTTTCTTCGCCGAGTTTGGCATTCTTAGCAATCTCTTTTGCTTTAGAATAGTTCCCAAAATGCATATATATCTCATAAATTTCTTCACACCTTCTCTTAGTATATTCAGATAAAAAATCTCTGTAATTCTCAATCTCGGCAGGTCGGAAATTTCCAATCTCCGTAAAATATGGAAAAAGTTCAGAGAAAGATGGTCTACAATTTTCAAGAAATTCTTCTAGACCTCTATTATAAATTTCATTAAATATAAAATCCACTTCATCCCAGCTTCCCAAACTCCTACGATATATTATTCTCGACATTTTTCACCACAAAATAATAATAGCATAAATATTTTTAAAGTTTCATGTCATATTTATTTTTTTATTCCTTCTCTTTTAATGCAGAAGGGAAGCTGGGTGGAGATAGAATATGTTGGCAAGGTAAAGGAAACCGGAGAGGTTTTTGATTTAACGGATGAAAAGCTTGCAAAGGAATTGAAAATAT
This sequence comes from uncultured archaeon, assembly GCA_964498505.1. Lineage (GTDB taxonomy): Archaea > Aenigmatarchaeota > Aenigmatarchaeia > QMZS01 > QMZS01 > CAZCGS01. The sequence continues at coordinate 3,059 of CAZCGS010000025.1, read as the reverse complement.
ACAATCCGAATTTTAGATACGGTCCAATAACCGTTATTGTCGGAGAGGGTTTCGTAATAAAGGGCTTGGATAAGGCGTTAGAGGAGATGAAAGAAGGAGAGGAAAAGGAGATTGTGGTAAAGCCTGAAGAAGGTTTTGGGATAAGAAAGGCTGAGATGGTAAAAACCCTGCCTCTGAAAAAATTTGAGGAACAGAAAATAAATCCCTATCCCGGAATGATTTTGGATTTCGGGCAGGCAAAGGCAAGGGTTTTGAGTGTAAGCGGCGGAAGGGTAACTATAGATTTCAACCATCCGCTGGCGGGAAAAGAGTTGGTTTATAAGGTAAAAGTAAGGAGGGAGGTAAAGGATGAGAAAGAGAAAATAGAAAAACTGCTCGAATTTTTCGGTTTGAAAAAGGAAGAATTCGAAATAGGGTTGGAAGAAAAGAAGGCTGAAATTGGATTAAAAAGGGAAATACCTAAAGGGTTGAAGGAAAGGGTTGCAGAGCTTATTAAAAAATATTTAAAAAAGGAGGAAGTGTTATTTATTGAGAAATTTTAGGACCGATTCCCTTTGTTTTGAATAAATTTCAAAGGCTAAGTCCAAAATCCCATCAATTTTGGAGAGGGGCAAACCTTTCAAACCCCTTTTCTGAATTGCGCAAATTCTTCCTTCCGAAATTCCCAAGGTTAAAATAAAATCGCTTGCCTGTTCTTCTTCAAAATTAGGGTCAACCAAAAGCTTGTCCTCAACTCCAGCTATAGAGATGAGCAAAGGAATGTTATCCATTTTTAAGGGTAAAGGATTCGTTTTTTCCTCCCTTACTATATTCTCTCCCTCCAATTTTGGAAGTTTGGTGCAGGATAATGCTACTATAGCAGCTAAAGAAGCCGCATCAAACAGATTTCCGTCATGATTTATTACTGCTATATCCAAATTTACAGCCCAAACCTTTTTTCCCTCTTCAATGCATAACTTGCTAAAATCGAGAAAATCGCTGTGCCTCAAACAACGATCAACAACTCTCGCAACTTCCAAAGCTTCTTTATAGGAAGGTATCTCCGCTTCAGTCTCCTGATCTAAATTTGCATCGCATATTAAAATGCCTTCATTCGGAGTATCTGGAAAAGGTTCCCTTATATCCAACTTAACCCCAACTATAACCTCCGTATTCCCTATTTTTGCTCTGGCAGAGCCTTCAGCATTAGGTACAACCTCTTTCTCTATCATTACCTCTCTGTACTGGGTAAACTCTCTATTATCCACCCTTTTACCGTTTTTTACCAAATCCCTTATTATTTCATACCCTGGGACCAACATACTCATTACCCTCTATCAAACATTTTTTCATAACTTCATAAACCTTTAAACAACCGTTTATACCTAAGGAAAGGGCTTCCTTAAATTCCTCCCTACTCAAATCTCCATCCGCCTGCAAAAGATAAATTGAATCGTTTACAGGCAAATAGGCTATAGCCATATCGCATTCTCCATAACTATCCTCCTTTCCGGCTATATCCAAAGCTATTTTTCCGTCTATTTTCCCAACCGAAATAGAACAAAGCAAATCCTTCATTGGAATGGAAGCATCCGCAAAGGCTAAGGAGCAAGCATTAATTGCGGCGCACCTAGTTGAGGCTTCAGCATTTATTATCTGAATGCTTACCCTAATTTTTGTTCTCGGCATTTCTTCCAAAAACAAAACATTTTCAAATGCCCTCGTAATAACCATTGATATTTCCTCGCTCCTCCTCGACCTTAGCTTAGTTCTTTCGTAGGTAGAAAAAGGCAACATTTTATAATCACAGATTAAAAAGGCTTTATCCGGTCTCTCAAAAGGTTTGTATGCTTCAGAAGGTCCGTAAACACTTGCGATAGCAATAGTATTACCAAATCTGAACAAACCCGAACCGTAAGCGTTTTTTACAACCCCTATTTTAGCCTCCATTTCTCTTATTTCATCCAACCTTCTTCCGTCAGTTCTTTTTCCATCCCTAACCAACTCCTCTTCCTTCATGCTCCACTTTTCTCTTTCAACCTATTTTCCAAAAATTCCTTTATCCTATCGGTCAAGCCGGGAATTAAAGATTCCCTCTCTATTTTATTTATAGCCTCCACCACCAAATCCATATTCTCGCCTGAAACCCAAATAATTCCGTTATAGCCCACAGCTATTTTACAATTAGTCATTTTCTGAATCATGGATATCATACTCGCATTCCTTCCTATTACTCTTGGAATTTTCGATGGTGCAATCTTTATCAATCTTCCTCCCCTCAATATCTTGGTATTGGAATCCTTCATAGTGAGCTTAACCCTCTCTCCAACCTGATATACCTGGGAATAGATAACTGTCCCTATTTTATAAAACCTTTGAACATATTCAAGCTCGTAAGCATTTTTGGTTAAATCAAAGTAGTAAAGGTATCCCGGGTAAGGCGATGAAATATCTACAATATAAAAATTCAGGATATTGTCCTTTATTATTCCTATAACATAATCTCCTCTTTTCGGCATGTAGTATTTCATATTTATAGGTTGTATCTCTATAAGTTCCCCTCTCCTCTTTAAAATTCCGTAGTACTTCGAGTAGGTTTTTCTTTCATAAACCCAAATTCCCTTTCCTTTTTTAGGGGCTGTAGCCAGCAAAGTGCCGGGAGTAACAATTTTATATCCCTCTTTTTGCTCGACCATTAATCTATTTCCCAACAAAAAATTAAAAACAAAATTGCTCTATTGCAGGGTTTTTGCTTAATAATTTTCTTCCTCTTCTTCCTCTAATTCTTCAGCCTCTTCTTCCGGCTCTTCCTCAAATTCTTCTTCAAAGGTTTCTTCCGCCATCTCTTCTTCCTCCCCTAAATCCTCCGGCTCTTCAAACTCTTCCTCCTCTTCCTCCGGTTCCTCAACTTCTTCCTCTTCTTCCCAATCCTCCTCTTCAAAGCTCGCCACCATACAAAAAAGGGAGCCAAAAACTTTAAATATTTTTAGTAACCAGAACTTCCTGCATAGTTGAGCGTATTTCCCTCTTATTTGCCCATTTCATCAGCGATTCCCAGCGATTTTGTATGTCGCAAAACA
>CAZCGS010000024.1:0-12263 GCA_964498505.1 uncultured archaeon | reverse complement strand
ACCTTTCCTCCATTTTTTTCTTGTATAAAAAAATGGATACTACCGCAATCGCCAACGCAACAGGTATTATTTCCATCATAATTATATAACCAAGGCTTTTATTTATTATGGACAAACTAACCGAAGCCCTTGCCGAAACCGGAGAATGGGAAAAGGGAGAGGATTTCCTTTTGTGCGGAAATTCCGGGAATCCAAAGCTGGTAGCAATCTTTGAAAAGACCTGGGTTTTTGAAGCGGCCATAGAAGCCCTTAAAACTCAAATTCCCTCCCTTTTGCCTGCTTGGAAATTAACTGAGAATCTCTTTGTCTGCACCAGGGGAATTCCCTCTTCTGCCTGTCTAAAATTTCTTAAGACCTTAAAAGCCAAAAGGCTAATTTACTTTGGAGACTTAGACCCAACCTCTTTCTATACCTTCCTTGCCCTTTCCTATGCCAGAAGAATGCCGAAACCTAAAGACAAACCGAAGCTCAAGGTAAAATATAGAGGAATAACCCTAAGGGATTGTCAGAAGTATCTTTCCTCCTGGATAAAAATTCCGGATTATGAAAAGGTAATTTTAGGCTGGGTTGAGAGGTTTGAGCTTCCGGAGCTTAGAAAAGAGATAGAGTTTTTAAAGAAAAGCGGAAGGAAAATAGAGATGGAGGGAATATGCAGGTGCTTTAAAATGGTTCGTGATAAGGAGGGTATTTATTTTAAAGTCAGCAGGTCAAAAATGAGGGAATTTAAGGACTATCTGAAGTCTAAACTGAAAATTTAAGGTTTGGAAGCAATTATTAAAATGGGCTTTGAAGATATAAGGAGAAGGGTTTTGGAGATTTCCAAAATAATGAGCCTGAACGGGAAGGAGGTTAACCTTTTGTTGAGTTTTAAGAGAATTGTTAGAAAAGAGTTGGAAGTTGGAGGGAGGAAATATCCAGCCTTTAGGATAGTGCATAACGATGCTTTGGGTCCTGGAAAGGGAGGAATAAGGTTCCATCCAGAGGTTTCGGAGGATGAAATAAAATCTTTAGCCTTTTGGATGAGTTTGAAAAATTCTCTGATGGGTTTGCCTTTCGGAGGTGCGAAAGGTGGAGTAAAGGTGAATCCTAAAGAACTAACAGAGAAGGAAATTGAAGAGCTGAGCAGAGCTTACATAAGGGAATTCCATGAGATATTGGGGGAAAACAAGGATATTCCTGCTCCCGATATGTACACAAATCCCAAGATAATGGGATACATGCTGGACGAATTTGAAAAAATAAAGGGTTATCATGAGCCGGGAATGATTACCGGAAAACCGATCGAGCTTTTGGGTTGCAGGCTTAGGGAGGATGCAACCTCTAAGGGAGGCTTCATTATTTTAAAGGAATTTTTGGAGCTTGTCGGCGAGGATAAATCCGAATTGAGAATAGGAATCCAGGGCTTTGGAAATGCCGGCTTTAACATTGCAAGAATGCTTTACCGGGAAGGCTTTAAAATAGTTTGCGTAAGCGATAGCAAGGGAGGAATTTTGGATGAAAGCGGTTTAGATATCATTGAGGTAAAAAAGGTAAAGGAAGAAACCGGAAGTGTTGTAAATTCAAAAGGGAAAAGGATTACCAATAAGGAGCTCCTTGAGCATGAGGTAGATTTACTGATTCTTGCCGCTTTAGAAAACCAAATAACAGAGGAAAATGCTGGCAAGGTTAAAGCTAAGTATATTCTTGAGTTAGCGAACGGTCCTATAACCTTAAAAGCCGACAAAATTTTGAACCAAAAGGGAGTTAAGATAATTCCAGACATTTTGGCTAATTCCGGAGGAGTGGTTGCGAGCTATTTTGAGTGGGTCCAGAATAAATGCGGAAATATTTTTGAAGATGAATATTTGGAAAAAAGGTTTGAAAGAAAGGTGATAGAAGCCTTCAAAAAAGTTTATGAATTTTCCCAGGAAAGGAATTTGGATATGAGGATTGGCGCTTACCTAATTGCAATAAAAAGAATTTTGGATGCAGAAAGGGCTAGAGGAAATATATAAATTCTAAAGCAAATATCTTGCATACTTTATGAGCTTCGGTCTTTTTGCCAAAATCTTTGCAAGCAGCCAGAGTTTTTCTCCATGAGCCAAATCTATTATATTCTCTGAGCTTAAATTCTCGGCTAAAAAATTGAGGTCATCATTGTCCATATTTTCCAAAACCGCCCTTATTTTTTCAATCCTTTCCAAAGATTTCCCCCTACTTTCGTACCAAATTTCGCTGTATTTTTTAAGAAAGTTTTCCGAAAAATCCTGCCTTTCAAAAGATTCCTTCAAAACCTCTGCAGCAATCTTTGCCGCATATTGAGCCTCAAACAATCCTCCTCCATGAATAGGATTTACCTGCCTCGCGATATCCCCTACCAGCAAAAAATTGTCCTTCACAAGCTCTTTTGTTATTCCTCCTACCGGCAATCCTCCGCTGTTTACTTCCAAGATACTCCCGTTTCTGAATCTTTCCTGCCCTGCCAACCATTCCCTTAAATAACAAACTGCCGGCTTTTCTACATAAGAGGCTATTCCTATTCCTATGTTCGCAACATCCTTTCCCTTAGGAAAGACCCAAAGATATCCTCTAGGAAACCTTTCGGCATCAAAATAAAATTCCAAATAATTTTCTTCCACCTCTATACCGGCCATTTCAAATTGTGCTGCGCTTTCGTAATCCTTAGGGTTTATCGGAGGAAAGCCAGCCTTTCTTGCTATAACCCCTTCCACCCCCTCACAAGATACTACCACCTTTGCCCTTTCGGAAAATTCCTCTCCCAAAAAGACACCCTTTACTCCAACTATCCTTCCGTTCTCCCTTATTAAATCTGTTATCTCGGTTTTTGATTGGATATAGGCTCCTTCTCTGGCAGCCTTTTCTGCCAACCATTTGTCGAACAACTTCCTCTCTATTATAAAACCCTGCACTTCATCAAACTTTATTTCAATACATTTTCCGTTAGGAGCGTAAATCAAAGCACCTTTTATTTTAGCCCTTATACATCTTTCGGGAATATCCTCCAAATTTAATCTTTTTATGGAATTTGCCGAGATTCCCTCCCCGCACCTTTTCGGAGCGCCTATTTCCTGCCTTTTTTCATATACCGCAACATTCATTCCGTTTTTTGCCAATTCCATTGCAAGTCTAGAGCCTGCTGGCCCGGCACCTATTACAATAACATCCCTTTCGCTCCCCATTTTATATAATTGAATTTAAAATTGAAAAAAAAGAAAAAAATTATTCTTTCTTAAACCTTTTCTTCAACTTTTCTAAAATTTTTGTTATGGTTGTGTACTCCATTTCTTCCTCTTCCAATCTATGAGGCTGGAAAGGTCCATTCCTTCTTATCAATGAAGCCATTAGGTTCGCTTCCTCCCTCGCCCTATCAAATGCCGGATCATCAAACATGTCTACCGGACCCTCCAACTTTCCATTCGCAAGTTGAAAACCTAAAGCAACTACCCTTGGAGGACCGTCAAATCTCGTCATATTCGCTTCTATTTCACTTACCGGCATTAGGGGACCATTATGAGAGCCTCTCATCCATCCAGCAACCCAGTAAGGTTCAGCAAAAGCCTCTAACACTTCTCCTACAGCCGGAAAGCCGTGCTGAGCCCTAACTATACAAACCGGGTCATCCTTACCAACATACCTTCCGGCTATTAAATTGAGCCTTGAGGTTGAGGTTACCGCAGCTATTTCATTATCCTTTTTTCTTCTGACTTCAGCAACTTCATACCTTCCCACCGTACCTATCAAAGCGAGCAGGTCATAAACCTCTTCGGGACAGCCTATCCATACCGATTGATTTTTCTTTACATCCAACACCTTGAATTTGAATCCTTCATGCATTGCGGGGTCTATTACTAAACCGGGGGTATTGAAGGGGTCAGCAAATATTTTGTATAAAGCCAGGTTCCATGCTCCAGGCTCTGTTTTATCCGCCATGAACACTATTATCGGCTCGCTCGGCCTTTCCTCAAACTCCATCTCCGCAACTCCCGGGCCCATTCCCTTTACATTTCCCGAAAAGGTTGTTTTCAATATGTCCTGACCCGCTCCGTATAGTTTTAATTTCTCCGCAAGCTTCGCAGCCTCCTGAAAGACATTCCATGCCAGCCTATGAATTTGCTCGTTTCCAACTCCTTTCCTATGGGTCATTATTAACTCCAAATCGTCCCCGCATCTCGTTACATAGTAATCTATTATCGTTCTTTTTTTCACTGCTTTTCCCAGCATTTTATCTGCTAGCTCAAGAATTTCCGGATGGCTATGACTATGTCCAACCCATCCTCCGACATCGCATTTAATTACAGAAACCGTTATCCTTGCCATAAATAAGTTATTATATTATTTAAAAAATCCTTTTTTCTTTTGCATTTCCACGATGGCTTTCAAAAGCAATAGAATCTATAGTTTTATCCTCAACCTTTCCAGTATTTCCTTAGTTGATAAAACCTCTATCCTCCCTTCCAAAGCCTTCTTAAGCTTTTTATCATTAGACCAAATCTTAGTCTCTAATCCCAAACTCTTCAACTTCAAGGCCAATGCGACATACGGGAAATCGTCTGGAGGAGAAATTTCTTTAGCCTCTTCCAAAAATTCTGAAAAATATTCTTCTTTTTCAAATCTTATCCTTCTCATTATAACCCGAGAAATGCGCCAAATTCTTCCTCGGAAAGCCTTGTTTTCCTTGCCAACAATTCTTTGTTATCTTCCAGTTCAACAAGCAAATATTCAGGAGCAACCAATTTCAGTTTCGGTTAAACAATAAGCTCTGCTGTTTTGCCTTTGGTTATCAGAGAAGAAAACAAGACATTTGCATCAACAACGAGCAACATGCTTTCTCACTTTAAGAACTTTTCATACCTTTTTGCCAACCGTTTGTTAATAAATCTGCCCAATTCCAAAGCTTCCTCCTCTGAAAGTTTGCTTTTCTCTGCCAGCCTTTTAAGCACAAATAAATCCGCAAGTCTATCAGATATGATATCAGAGATTAGCCACTCAGCATCTTCACAAGCCTTTATCGTTTTCCCTAAATCCTCAGACGCTTTAAGCTTTATTTCCATCATAAATAATTTTGAGGAAAATATAAAATAAAACCTTTCCCTAACCTTAATAACCAAAGCCTTGGAAAACGGAGATAAACTTTTTGCAAGCACTAAGCTCAGGATTTATTCCTTTCTCTTCCCGACCAATATATCCAACAACTCCCTTGGAGAGTATACAGCAGGACTTAACTCTTTAAGCCTTTTATCTCCCGAAAATATTCCGCACTTAAATGCTAGGGCTAGAGCCAGATAAGGAGCGTCTTTCTCATGACCTCTGAGTAAATCTTCAGCTTTAGCAAGAAATTCCAAAAATTCGGAATTCGGAATTATCTCTATCTCTCCCTTTAAAAAGTCTACCAATTCTTCCAATTCTTCTTTCCGAAGCCCCGAACATTTCTGTATTTTCTCCTTCTTCTTTTCAATCTCTAACCAAAGATATTCCGGAGCTATAAACTCGAACTTTTTTGATAAAGAATTTAGTGAAAATACAAAAAATGCCATACTTCTCGGAATTAAGGCTGAAAATACTACATTAGCATCAACCACAAGTTTCATATTTTCTTATTTGAGAATTTTTCTTCATACAACTCTTTATACCTTTTATACAATGCCTCATTAATTTCATCAGCAATCTCCTTAGCCTTTTCCTCTGTCAATTTCGACTTCTCCAGGATTCTTTTTACCCTCACTACTTCCAATATTCTTTCCATTAGCAATTTATTTACGAGTAAAGATATGTCTATTTTTTCAATACCTTCTACCTCTTTTACTATATCTTCCGGAATCTTCACAACTACCTCTTTCATAATTACTATTCAGAATTAATAATGTATAAATAACTTTTTCTCTTTTCCTCAATTGTATCAAAGATTAATCACTGAGACATTTTCACAAGCCAGTATCATTCTGTCAAAATACAAAAGGGACTTTTCCAACTCCAAACCTTAATTTTTAAAATCACAAAAATAATTTTTATGGAATATTCAGAGCTGATAGAGGTTTACAAAAAGTTGGAGGCAACTCCGAAAAAGCTGGAGAAAATCAACATACTTGCAGAATTTTTAAAGAAGGCGGAAAGAGAGGAGCTCCCAATCCTTCTCAGACTCTTAGAGGGAAACATCTTCATGCCATGGGAAAATTTGGAGTTAGGAGTTGCTGAAAAAATGATGATCAATGCGATTCAAAAATGCACCGGAATATCTCAACCAACCTTACTAACCATGCTTAAGGAGACCGGAGATTTGGGAGAGGTGGCTGTTAAAGCTTTAAGCCAGAGAAAGCAGGTAACCCTTTTCAAAAAAAGGCTAACTGTAAAAGAGGTTTACGAAAATTTGAGGAACATAGGCCTTTGCGTAGAGAAAAATCTCAGGACAGAAAAATTTCCATAATTTCAAGGTTGTTGAATTTTGCAGACGCTGAAGAGGCTAAGTATCTGGTTAGAACCTTGTTGGGAGATTTGAGGGTTGGAGTAGCGGAAGGAATTTTGTTGGAGGCTATTGCTAAAGCGTTTGAGGTCGGAAGGGATAAGGTTGAACATGCTTACAATTTTAAGGTTGATTTCGGAGAGGTTGCAAAACTCGCTAAGGAAGGAGAGCAGGCCTTACTCTCTGTAAAACCCGAAATAGGGAAGCCTATAAGGGTTATGCTTGCTGAAAGGGGAGAATCTATAGAAAAAGCTGTAGAGGATACAAAGGAGCCTGCAATAGAGATAAAGTATGACGGAATGAGAACCTTGGTTGAAAAGAGGGGAGATAAAATATGGTTGTTTACAAGGAGGTTGGAGAATGTAACAGCTCAGTTCCCGGACTTGGTCGAGCTATGCAGGAAGAATTTGCTTTTTGTTGAGGGAATAGTTGAGGGGGAAACTTTGGGAATAGATGTAAAAACAGGGAGACCTTTACCATTCCAGGAATTGTCCAAAAGGATTCACCGAAAGTACGATATAGAGAAGATGGCAAAAGAGATTCCGATCCAAATAAACTTCTTCGATTGCATTCTGGTTGATGGTGAGGAGGTCTGGAAAAAACCTTTTAAAGAAAGAAGAAGGATTCTTGAGGAAGTTGTAGATGAGGAAGAGGGAAGGTTTATGTTAGCAAAGCAAATAAGAACCCGGGACATAAAGGAAATAGAAAAATTTTATCAGAATGCTTTGGAGCAGGGACAGGAAGGAATAATGATTAAGAATTTGCTCGCCCCTTACCAACCCGGAAGGAGGGTTGGATATATGTATAAAATAAAGCCTGAGAAAGAGACCTTGGATGTGGTTATAGTCGGGGCTGAGTGGGGAGAGGGAAGAAGGGCTAACTGGTTAGGCTCTTTTGTGCTTGCTGTTAGGGATGAAGAAACAGGAGAATTTTTGGAGATAGGGAAGATGGGCACAGGCTTAACAGATGAACAGTTTAAGGAAATAACGGAAAGGTTGAAACCCTATATTATAGCCGAGCATGGAAAGGAAGTCAAATTAAAACCAGTTTTGGTTATAGAGGTAGGGTTTCAGGAACTTCAGAAATCCCCGAATTACAGCTCAGGCTTTGCCTTAAGGTTTCCTAAGTTGGTGAGGTTTAGGGATGATAAAAGTCCGGAAGAGGCAGATACCTTGGAAAGGGTCAAAAGATTGTACGGGCTTTACAGCAAGAAATAATAAGAGCGATTTTAAAACTTTATAATAAAACCAATTATTGGGCCCGTAGCTCAGCCTGGATAGAGCGACTGCCTTCTAAGGAAGGGGGCTTCGCCCCCTTTCCAATCCCCCTTTTTCTAATAGTTTTTGAAGAAAGCAGTAGGTCCGGGGTTCAAAGCGGGGAGTTCTCCCCTGCACCCTGGAAGGGGGCTTCGCCCCCTTTCCAAACCCCCCATTTCTGCTTCCTGCAACTAATAAGGACACCTTCCCTGCACCTTGAAAAAATTTTGAGAATCCTCGCGGGCCCGCTGATTTTAAAAAAATATGGCCAAAGTTAGGAATATTACATAAGCAATCCACAGAATTTTTTTCTCATTTGTTAGCCTTGAAATTCCCAAGGTTTTTCCTTCTTCAAACCTATCCCATATCTCTGCTTGGATATAACAGGCAAGGTAGGAAGCCATAGCCAGCAAATATACCATGTAGGAATTCATAAGATAGTAAATCACCTTCAGAATAGGTACATCAAACAGGAGCGGAGTAAAATAGATATAAATGCATAAAAGATAAAGTAAGGAAGCAACCCATATCACCGTTTCATAGATTTTTCTCGATATATTGAGCCAACTAAAGACCAAAAATTCTGGATATGGATAGGGCAAAAAAACAACCATAGCAGCTAACCCAGTAAGAAATGCTGGAATTGCCTGCAAGTTGGGAACATAATATAAGGAAATTAAGAAGAGCAGTGCAATCGGAAAATATACAGCAAATTTCTTAACCTCTCTCATAATATAAAGTCGTTATTTTATAAAAAGTTTTATGTTTCCGAAAGTTACCATTCTTTTAGCCATCCTTAGTATAATCTTCTCGGTATATTTCTGGGAGTACGGAAATAATTCATTTCTGGCTGAATTCGGATTTTCCTATGACAACCTTTTGGCGGGCAAATATTGGGTTATAATAACCTCAATATTTTTACATTCAAGTTTGGATCATCTTATCTCAAACCTCTTCGCCCTCTTGCTTTTCGGAATTCCCTTGGAAAAAAGCATAGGTTCTGGAAGGTTACTCCTGATTTTTTTGTTGGGAGCCTTTTTAGGACAAGTATTTGCAGTCCTTTACTATGGCCCTTCCCAAATAGCAATAGGTGCTAGTGCGGGAATTTTTTCTTTAATTGCCTGCGCCCTAATTTTGGTTCCAATAACCATAGAGGCCTATTTTTTTCCAATACCTTTGGCACTCTTTGCAATAGGTTATTTGATTTATACCATTATAGGTGCTATAGCTAATTATCCTCCGAATGTTGCCCATATTTCCCACATAGCCGGAGCTCTTGTAGGCTTGAGCTATGGATTTTACACGAAAGGTGTGAAAAAAGGTATAAAAATAATTATTGCCGCATTTTTTATGTTCCTTCTGGCGCCCTTCTTTTTCACCTTCCTGCTATCCTTAGTAAAATTTATAATTTCACTGTTCTAAATTATGGAGCTTTTATGCCTAGGTGGAGGGGACGAAATAGGAAAAGAGGGATTTTTAATAAAAGAAGGGGAAGTCTCAATTCTGCTTGAATATGGAGTTAAATTACAGCCAGAACCCCCTTCCTACCCGGAAAATGTAAAGGAGAAAATAAATGCGGTTTTTGTTACCCATGCACATTTAGACCATGCCGGAGCTTTGCCTTTATTATATAAGAATCAGGAAATTCCCTGCCTGCTCACACCTCCCACTTTGGACATATATTACCTCCTTATAAAAGATTTTTTGAAGGTACAGCAGATAAAAGGCTATCCGGAGCCTTTTTCAGAGAAGGAGTTGAAACTGTTCCTTAAGAATGTGAGTAGGATAGATTACCATGACAAGCTCAGGGTTAAGGACAAAAGCGTCCATATATTTAATGCGGGCCATATTCCCGGGAGCTATTCAGCATTTATAGAAGGGGAAAAGAATCTGTTATTTACCGGAGATATCAATACCAAAGACACTTTATTGGTTAACGGTATGGATAAAAAGATACCCAAGGTTGATGTTCTGGTTATAGAATCTACCTATTCAGACAAGGAGCATAACGATAGGAAGGAGGAGGAGATAAATTTTATCAACAAAATTCAGGAATATGAAGACGGAATAGTCCTTTTGCCCGCATTTGCAGTATCAAGGGCGCAGGAAGTTTTGTTGATCTTGAAGGAATACGGCATATTGGATAGAAGGGAGGTTTACATGGACGGTATGGCGAAAAGAATCTCGGACATTATTTTGTATCATAGGAGGTATTTAAAGGATTCCAAAGCCCTGAAAGATGCTTTAAGAAAGGTTAGGTTCCTTGCCAGGAATGAGCAGAGGGACAAAGCACTGAAAAAAGGCTCCGTAATAATAACCACTTCCGGCATGCTTCAGGGGGGACCGATAGTATATTACCTAACCAAGCTGAAGGATTTTGAGAACGGATGTGTTTTGCTTACAGGGTATCAGGTTGAGGATACTCCCGGAGACAAACTTCTGAAAACTAGTTATTTTGAAAATGATGGAGAGAGGTTTAAAGTAAAGATGGAGGTGGAGAAATACGACTTTTCCGCTCATGCTGATAGAGATGAATTGTTAAATTTAATCAGGAGTATAAACCCGAAGAAGGTTGTATGCATTCATGGAGAAAAAACAAAAGAATTTGCCGACGAATTGCAGGGGATGGGTTATGAGGCCTATTCTTTAAAAAGTTCTGAAAGTTTGGAACTGTAAGGTTAATAATGCTTGGGAACTATTATGCTATTTTGCAAAATGAAAAGGAAGCAAATTTTTTGGAGGCGGATTTTGAGAGTTTAAAAAAGAAAATCACCGAAATTTTAAAATCCTGTGAGCTCTGCGAAAGAAAGTGCGGAGTTAATAGGGAAAAAGGGGAAGAGGGTTATTGTAAAGCTCCCAATCATTTGCTAATATCTTCCGAATTCCTGCATTTTTGGGAAGAGGATTTCTTAGTTCCTTCTCATACAATTTTTTTCATGGGTTGCAATTTTTCCTGTTTGTACTGCCAAAATTGGGAAATTTCCGGATGGTATGAGAAAGGCTATTCTATTACCCCTAAAAATCTGGCAGAGATTATCATAAGAAGAATAGAGCAGGGAGCAAAAAATGTAAATTTTGTCGGAGGGGAACCTTTACCCTATCTTAAGAATATTTTGGAAGTGCTGGAAATTTTAAAGGAAAGAAAGGTTAATATTCCGATAGTATGGAACTCCAATTTTTATCATTCCGCTATGGTATCCGAAATACTAAATGAAATAGTGGACCTATATCTCCCGGATTTCAAGTACGGGAACAATAGATGCGCTATGGATTTATCAAAAGTTGAAAATTATTTTGAAACCGTAACCAGAAATTTGCTGAGCATTGATTTTGGGAGGGCGGACCTCTGCATAAGGCACCTTGTTTTGCCTAGTCATACCCAATGCTGCTCCTTTAAAATTTTGGATTGGATAAAGGATAACCTTAAGGACAAATGCCTAATAAATCTGATGGACCAATACAGACCTTGTTTTAGAGCCAAGGATAAAGATGATATTTCAAGGCATATTTTGGCTGAGGAGTTTAATGCTGTAGTAAGGAAGGCTAGGGAGTTCGGTCTTAATTACCTCGGATAATTTCTTTTCTTTAATATCTCTCAGGCCTTCAATGGTATTAGCCTTACTTAAGTGGTAAAAAGTCCGGAACAGATCTAGGAGATTGTTTGTACATAAATATTTGCCTAATGTGTCGGCTGAGAGTTCTGCAAGCTCCTCGAGAGCTTCTCTCAGGTATAATTTGCGAGCTTTTCATTCAGACCCTCCATAAATCTGATATTCTAAACATTTTTTAATTTTGTCCTTTTTAATCCTGCACGGAATCCTTTTGTAAACCAAGGAACATCTGAACAATCCTTCGATTTCCAGGCATTGGTATTTGCCTAGCTTTCTAATCCTTGCGGGTATCTCTAGCTTTTCCAATAATTTTTTAGTTTCATCCAAGAAGTTTTTCTTCCCAGAGATTCTGATAATCCTTTTCTTTGGATTGATATATGCTTTAGCATCTATTATGCCTGCAATATATTGAGCATAATCTATTTTAGTATTCTCCTTCAATTTATCCAGCTCTTTTTTGGAAAAATATATCATCGGATATTTACCTACTAATTTAACGCTTAATTTGAAATATTTTGAGGCGAGTTCGGTAAAGGCTCTATAGTCCTTTAGCCTAAAGTAGCCTCTTTTTTCGGCATTTTTCGCCCTGATGAAGCCCAAAATGTAGGATATTTCGTTCATAATTAATTCATCTCTTTTTCATTTAAATATCTTACACAATTTAGGGGGTCACCTTTATTTCATTTGGAACTTCATCCAGAAAAACTTAAAAACCAGGTTTGGATGCCAAAAAAGCTTTTTTCATCCGGGTTTCATTTTTTGGAGAATGAACTGTCATCAATTTTAAAATTAAAAAATGAAATAGTTATTAAGCTGGGGTGGCCGAGTCAGGTCTAAGGCGGGAGGCTCGAGACCTCCTTCCCGCAAGGGAGCGCAGGTTCAAAGCGGGGAGTTCTCCCCTGCACCCCTAAATAAGGGCTTTGCCCCCTTTCCAATCCC
>CAZCGS010000023.1:0-12266 GCA_964498505.1 uncultured archaeon | reverse complement strand
TTTGTTGTGCCATTGAACATATTGGGCTTTTTCAACCAGCTCTTCCAGAATTTTCTTCGGATTTACCCTATCCTTCCATTTGCATTCTCCGAACAAAATTTCCTTTGTTCTCTCATTTAGGGCAACCAAATCAATCTCCTTATCCTTATGCCACCATTTTCCTATTTTTGTAAACTCTAACTTTATTTTGCCTTTCAGAATGAGCTGGAGAATGATTTCCTCAAATATTTTTCCAAGATAGCTGTTAAATTCCTTTTCAAATTCTCTTACCGCATTTTCAGAATGATAATTTTCTATTTCGGAAAAATATGGCGAAACAAACCTAAACCAGAATCTTGCATAATTGTCTGAAACCTCATATATACCTTTCTTTCCGAATAAGGGAGTTATCTTCCTTACAAATCCCAAATTTTCAAGGGTATGAAGATAGGATACCATTTCCTTTGCATCGATATATGCGTAGTTTGCTATTTCAGTTACTTTATTTTTTCCTTTGGATATCGCCTCTAAAATTGTAAAGTATGTGCTGATATTTCTCAACTCTTCGCTCAAAAGTTGGGGCATCTCTCTGAAAAGAAAAGAGTTCGGATCAAAAAAATTGTTTTTTATTTCATCTTCTGCGTTCTTTCCCTCAAAAATTCGAGATACTTGGGTATTCCGCTCGTTACAGCATAGATTTTTACTAGGTCTTCAAATCCTGCAAAAGGGAACCATTTAGCTAAAAAAGAAAAGCTCAAAGGTTTCAAAATTATTGTTCCTGTCGTCCTTCCGTACAAAGGGCTTGAATAGCTGAGTAAATGCTTCTGCATGAGAGAAATGGCTGAGCCGGAAAGAATCAGAAAAATGTTTTTATCCTTCAGAATTTCATCAACTATGCTCTGCATTTCCGCTATACATTCTGGCTCTTGCTTGATTAAATAAGAAAATTCATCAATAACTACAACCAACTTTTCCTTAGATTTATGGAGGGAAAGGATGAGTTTAAAACATTCCTCCAATGATTTAACCTCTATTTCCGGCAATCCGAAAAATTCCGAAATCTTCTTAGAAAATTTTTTCAGATTATATGCAAAAGGCTTATTTTCCGAAAGGAGATAGATTGCCTTTTTATTCTTTATAAATTCTTCGATGAGCCTTGACTTTCCAACCCTTCTCCTACCGCTTATTATTACAAATTCAAATCCCTCCTCCTGAAATCTTGACTCAAGGAACCTTAGCTCCCTTTCCCTATCAACAAATTTTTTTCTGATCATAATAATATAATCGTGTTTATAAAAATATCAAAGTTGGGAGGAAATTTCCTTCAGGATTTTGGAAAGGTTTGCCGTTGCAACACAAACAACAGAGTCAGCCCCTCCGTAATAAACGAAAAGTTCGTCATCTTTTACAACCGCGCCGCAAGGAAAAACAACATTATTTTCCTTTCCAATTCTTTCATACTTTTTGAGGGGTTCAAGTATAGGCTTTTCACACCTCCACAAAATCTTCTCAGGATTTTCAGAATCTATCAGGGCTAAGCCAACTCTGTAAATTCTTCCATTCCTCACCGCCTGAACTCCATGATAAATAAACAACCATCCGATTTCTGTTTTAATCGGAGGTGGCCCTGCACCTATTCTGAAATCATCCCATTTTCCCTTCCTCGGCTTCATTATTACCTTTGGCTGGCTCCAATTTTTTAGATCTTTAGAATATGAAACAAAGATGTTGGGTTTAAACCTCGGATACAAAACAAATTTATCCTTTATTTTTTCAGGAAACAAAATACCGTCCCTCCCGTCACAGTTAGGAAATAAAATGCCGTGCCTCTTCCATTTCCATTTTTTGTTCAAAAAATCCCTTACATCTATGGATGCTAAAGCAATGTATGAAGCACATCCGTTAAAAGCGGCATAGGTTAGGTATATTCTGTTTCCAATTCTAACAACTCTTGGGTCCTCCACTCCGGAATTACCGTACTTTACTGCGGGTTCTTCAAACTCACCCTCTGGATTAAAAATCGGCTCTGAAAGTCTTTCATCTATTTTAAATCCATCTTTGGTAGAGGCATAACCGAACCTTGACACTCTATCCCTGCTAAACGCCCTGTAAATTATATGGATTCTGTCCTCGAGCAAAATTGCTCCGGGATTGTAAACATATTTTTCCCATGCATGACCCTTTATTGGCTTTAAAATCGGATTACCCTTAAACCTTTTGAGTTTTATCATAATCTTAGTTTGCAATTATAAAAAATATTAAAAAGATTATTCCTTCAAAATCTCGTACCTTGCAACCTTCCAGGCATCCGGAAAGCCTTTGTATCCGCAATTCCTGCAGGAAAATGATTCAACTACAATATTGCCCTGTAAAGTTTGAATGGTGTTTAGCTTTAATTTGTGCTTACATACCGGGCAAACCCTTAAAATTTTCCTTTCGCTCTTTTTTGTTTTTATCCTAAGCCCACCTATTCTATATTTTATAATAATCTTCCTCAGTCTAGGAATGGAGATGCCCTCCAAAAACTCCTCTTTGATTTTATTCTGGAGATAAGATAAGCTTTTTATTCTTCCATTCTTTTCCAAGGTTTTCCTTATAAAGTAGGCTATAAGGGATTCATTTATCATTGTAGCCAGCAACTATTAAAATTAATTTGCCTATAGCCTTTCTTAACCCCTCATAATCCCTAGATTTCACCTCTATTGTATTTCCCTCTAAAAATATCCCTTCTTTAAAAGAAGGAGAGGGATGAAAGATTTTAATAACAGTACCGTTAAAATTCGGGTCGAGAAAAACCTTGCCCGTTATATTGATATCCCTATTATACAATCTTTTTGAGAGATAGGCTATGTAGTAAGAGGCAGGAGCTGCTCTCGCAACCTCTACCGCACTCCCGTTCTCTTCAAACAAAAAAACAATTTGATTGCTTTCAAAAATCAGTTCCCTTATTTCCGATTCATTCCGAGAAGGAAAATGCTTTGCTAGGTTCAAATCTATTCCTGTATCGTAAGCTGGCCTATGCCAGCTATCATTTAATAAAACGCAAATCCAACGGTTATAGCATATTGCAGTTCTCTCCGAAATAGGTTCTAAATACTTTGGCAACTTCGGACTTTGATGCAGAAGTAGAAGTGCAAAAAAACAGATTGAAAAAATGACAATCCCTAAAAATAGCAGGTTGCTTTTCTTTATCCTCATTTTCATAACTATCT
The DNA here is from genome assembly GCA_964498505.1 of uncultured archaeon. GTDB lineage: Archaea > Aenigmatarchaeota > Aenigmatarchaeia > QMZS01 > QMZS01 > CAZCGS01. Next base: position 9,075 of record CAZCGS010000023.1, on the reverse strand, counting down.
TCTCAAATAAAAAATTTAATTCAAAAAATTGATATGCAAAAGGAAAAGGCTTTGGAGTTTATCAAAAGGGCAAGGGAGAACGCAAAGAAAAGAAATTTCATTCAGAGCATAGATTTGATAATAAACTTTAGGGATTTAGATCTCAAAAAGCCGGAGAACAGAATAAGGGACACAATTATTTTGCCCTATCCGGTAGAGAAGGAAATCAATACTTGCTTTATTTTAGATTCTCTGCTACCTAAGGCTAGAGAGCTCGGGAAGGAAAATATAAAGATACTTTCAAAGGATGAAATGGCAAATCTTACTCCGAAGGAGATTAAGAAAATAGCGAATACTTACGATATTTTTTATGCCGAAGCTCCACTAATGCCTTTGGTTGCAAGATATTTCGGAAAGTATTTAGGACCCAGAGGTAAAATGCCCTTCCCCGTTCCTCCGAATACTCCGGATTTAAAACCTTTTATAGAAAAGGCTAAAAAAACGGTTTTAGTTAAGGTTATAAATACTCCTGTTTTGCAGGCAAGGATAGGGGTTGAATCGATGGACGATGATAAAATTGCCGAGAATTTGGTTTATATGATGGATAAGGTTAATGAAATTTGCGAAAAAAAGGGTATAAAAATAAAAAATGCCTATTTAAAGTTAACTATGGGAAAGCCCGTCAAGGTTGAGGTGAAATAGCATGGTGAGCGAGAGGAAAAGGAGAATGGCGGAAAAGATAAAGTCCTTTATTAGGAGCTATAGGACTATCTTTGTGTTTGACCTTCACTCTATCCCAGCTTCGCAATTGCACAAAATTAGGGAATTGCTGAAAGATGTTGCCAAGATATTTGTGGTAAAGAAGAGGGTCCTGCAAAAGGTGATGGAAGAGGAAAAACTAACCCTACCTTTAGAAGGAATAAAAATGCCCGCCCTGATTTTTTCTGATAGGTCAGTATTCGATGTGGTAAAAAAGCTAAGGCTTTACAAGCTTCCAATGAAGGCAAAGCCCGGAGACAAAGCGCCGAAGGATATTGTAATAAAAAAAGGAGTTACCCAAGTGCCTGCAGGTCCGGCAATAGCCACTTTCAAAGCTTTTAAAATGCCAACCTTTGTTAAAGACGGAAAAATAGCAATAAAGGAAGATTTCAAATTGTGCAATGCGGGAGAGGTTATAAATGAAAATATGGTCTCCCTTCTTAACCTGCTCGGAATAGAACCTTTGGAAATAGGGATAAGACCGAAGTGTGCATACTCGGAAAATGTTGTATATGATGAATTTGTGTTATCTTTAGAGGAGGATTGGTTTAGAGAGCACATAAAAAGCTCAATATCTAATGCCCTAAACCTTGCAACAAACATAAAAATTCCAACAAAGCAAAATATATCTTTGTTATTAACTGAGGGATATCTGAATGCAAGGAACCTCGGATTATACCTGGGAATACCCAGCAAGGAAACAATCTCCGAGCTTTTGGTCAAAGCTTCCAATAATGCAAAGGCATTGGAGCAATCTCTTCGAAATTAGTCGAAGTTTCGGGATAAAGTATAAAAAATTTTCTTCAAAGTTGGAATAGGGAAGGATGCAGCTAATAAGGAATTTGTTTATGTTAGGAGGTGCGGGAAATAGCTGCAACACCTATTTAATAGACGGTAAAATTCTCGTTGATCCGGGGTTGCCCGCTTATTTTCCTTTGGTTATTGATGGTATCTCTTCCTTAGGTTTCAATCCGAAAGATATAGATATTATTATAAATACCCACAGACACTTCGATCACATAGGTGCGAATAAATTGTTTAGGGATAGATGTAAAGCTCAGATATGGGTTCATAAAGAAGAGGTTGACGGAGTTCAGGAAGGGAAGTATACTTACGACCACCTTTTTAATCACAACTATTTGCCGGTAACGGTAAATAAGGCATTAAAAGATGGCGACCTAATAGAAACACCCAACTTTTATTTTAAGGTAATCCATACTCCCGGACATACAAAGGGCTCTATTTGTTTATATGAAGAGGAGAAAGGAATTTTAATTTCCGGAGATACCTTGTTTGCAAACGGGGTTGGAAGGACCGATTTAAAAACCGGAAGTTTATTAAAGCTTATAAAAAGCTTAAAGAGCTTGAGCAATTTGAGGATAAAATATTTGTTGCCGGGTCACGGAATATTCAAAATTGGGGAGTTTGGTATAAAAAGGATTATTACCAATCAAATAAAAAAATTGGAAAACAGATAGTTAGATGAGGTTGGATAAAGACCAGGTATTTTTGTTGGACGAAGATATTTTGAACAAAATAGTCTCCCTTGCAAATTTAGAGGCGGATGATGTCGTTTTGGAAATAGGGGCTGGGGAAGGCAATTTAACCAAAAAGCTGGCTGAAAGGGTAAAAAAGGTTTATGCGATAGAGGAAGATTCTGGGCTGGCAAGGAAATTAAGGCAAACTTTTGAAGGATGGGATAATGTAACCGTCATAGTCGGAAATGCCTTGAAAATAAAGTTTCCCTCCTTCAATAAATCTGTTTCAAATTTGCCATACTCAATTTTAGAGCCTTTATTTAGAAAACTAACAAAGTACGATTTCGATTACTGCATATTTTTGGTTCCGAGCAAGTTTTATTACCGCCTAATCGCCAAAGAAGGGGAAGCACTATTTTCGAGACTTTCTGTATTTGCCAACCTTTTTTATAAGATAGAATATTTGGATAAGGTAGCGAAGGAAGCGTTTTATCCAAAGGCAAAAAGGGAGGGAATCATAATAAAGTTATCGCCTAAGCAATCGGTAGATTTGGGGGAAGAGGTGCTGAAAGAGCTTTTCAGACAGGATGATAAAAAGCTAAAAAATGCGTTAAGGGAAGGGCTGATAAAAGCTTTTAATAAATTCGGAAGCACTCTAACAAAAAGGCAAGCAAGGGATATGATAGAGAGGTTGGGCATTGATTCTTTCCTTTTAGACAAAAAGGTATCGGAATTTTCAACCGAGGATTTTCTTTCTGTAATCAAAAAAATAAAGTCTTTCCTAGACAACCATACAGCTTAACAAATCCCTTCCGCCCTGTCCAAACCCTAAAACGCAAACTATTATTTTCAAAAAATTCCTGAAATTTTCATCTTCGAAATACCTATCTATTGCAAGCAATACAAAAATAGTAATCAGAATTTTTGCCAGCGGAAAGGTCCAGGCTCCTACCTGGAGGATTAAAAATCTGGGTAAAAAATGCTGCTCTATTCTTCCGAAAAATGAAGTTGCTAAAAAGGTAACGAACCCATCAAATATTTGGGAGGATAAAGCTATTCCGTTGAGCCCTTTGAAAAAGTTGATAGTTTTGGATAAAAGGAATAATCCGAAGGCTGCAGGGGAAAAAAGGAAAAGCTGGAGGATGAAGGGTAAGGGAGTTTTTAAGGTAAAAAGGGAAAATACAAGCAGAAACAAAACGCTTCCCAGAGAAAATAAAGTCAGTTGGTAGGGATAGGCAAATTTTTTTTGGATAATCCAAGCGACCACAAAAACTAGGAAAAAAATTGAAAAGATGGTTATGTATGCAAGGGGGGAAATGAGAAAGATAGAGCTTACTATTTTTGCATCTTCAAGCACTCTCAAGGCTGAAGAAAAAAATATGAAAGGCAAAATAGCTATGAAAAAATCGGTATCAAACTTTATCCTAAATTTCCTGTCAAACATATAGTATATCGAAAGAATTGCGCAGGCAAAAATTATGCTGTAGACGAAGGTATTTACAGGGTTATAGCCGGAGTTGCTCAAAATCGGCTCTATGAAACAACTTTCGAATATTTCTGATAGCATAAATTAAAGTTTTTCCGAAAGATATTTATGGGTTATGATTATAAGGCAATGCTGGAAAGAGCTTATGAACTGTTGCCCGAGAGAGGAGAGGAGAAGGAAAGATTTTCCTATGAAAAGCCGAACATTATTTATCAAGCTAATCAAATCGTAATCCCGAATTTTATCCAATTCTGCAATTCCATTCATAGGGACCCAAACCATGTTTCAAAATTTTTGTTCAGGCAGCTAGCGTGCTCCGGCAAAATTGAGGGAAATAAACTAATCCTTCACACTAAATCTAAATTGATTGAGAGAAAAATTCAGGAATATCTTGAAAAGTATTTGTATTGCAGGGAATGCAAGAGACCGGATACAAGGTTAATTAAAGAGGACAGATTTTTAATTCTGAAATGCGATGCCTGCGGGGCTAAAAGGGTTGTTGAGGGCTAAATTTTATTTGAAAAACTTCCTTTTTGCACCTTTTAGTGTGCCGGAAACTCCAACACACGACAAACAAACCCTTTTGTCTTTTATCCTATCAATGGAAATCAATGCAAACCTCAAATGCTCTACATATTTATGGGAGCACCTTATTATTACCCTTTTCCCATCCCATGTATCCTTTATTATTTTCGGGTTAATGTTAGCATAACCCACCAACCCGAATAACTCTAAAATCTTCCTTTTTAAACCTTCCCAAAATTCTTCCAGGCCAACCTCTTCAAAGTCTATTTTTACGACCACATACCTTTTCTTTTCCCTCAAACTGGACCTTAAGGTTTTAGGCTTCTTCCTTTTCATTTTCCAGTACCTCAACCCCTATCACAGGTTGTTTCAATTTTTTTCTGTTTTCTTTAACCAGACTTTCCGGCAAAGCTGAAATAGCCTCTAAGCTTTTTTCCAGCCCGTAATCAAAGATGGAAAGTAGGGAAGCCAAATCCCTGCCCTTCCTTAACCCGAAAACATCTTTAGCTCCAGAGGTAATTATTACGGGTGCGTTGCTTTTTTTAAAAACTCTGGCGCACTCTCTAAATTTTATCAAAACATTCCGATTCTCCAAATATTCGGCAAGGGAAATCTCAAAGAATACCTGATTCTCCTTTGCATCTTTGATGCAGATGTGATCTATCCCAATTCCTTTTTCATCCCAAAAATTGCATAAAATATCGATCTCCTTCCTACTGCAGGCAAATCTGTTTATTTTGTAGTTTCCCTCGCTATTTACAAAAATCACCTCAACCTTCCTCCTGATTTTGATTATTTTTTCAAGCAAAGACCTTTCCTTTTTTCCTTCTACCATTATCCCTGTAATTATATCTATGCCATCTCCGAACTCTTTCCTCAGCCTTTCAATCTCTTTTAAATAACTCCCAACTCCGTACAGATTTTGAAAGTTGTGCACCAAGCAAATTCCTTTAAACCCTAACTCCAAAGCCCTTTCAATAATTTTTTTGGCCTCCCCTTTTTTATACTCAACTCTAAGATCATAAAACTTTCGCATAAAAAACTTTCCTTTCTTAAAAATATAATGGCAAGAAGGAAGACTATAAAGAAGAGGGGTTCGAAAACCTGCGGATGGGGTGCAAAAAAGAAGCACAGAGGAAAGGGAAGTAAGGGAGGTTCGGGTTATTCAAACAGAGATTCGAGATGGTTGATGCTAAGGGAAAAGGTTCCGGAGAGGTTTGAAAGGAAAAAGAGGTTAAAACCCAAGAAGAAAAAGGTTAGGGTTATAAATGTTCAGGACTTGCCAAGACTAAAGGCAAAGTTGGGCAGGGAAGAGATAAACCTGATTGAGTTAGGCTATGATAAACTGTTGGGTAAGGGAAGAATAGAAGAACCGGTAAGGGTCATAGCAAGGGCTTGGAGCAAGAAGGCTGAGGAGAAAATTACAAAGGCTGGGGGAACGATTATTCCAGGAACAAACGAAACTTAAGCTAACTTTTGTAGCGAAAGGGATTTTTCTAATAATTCTATTAGCCACCTTCTCAATTCTTCAACTTCTTTTACACGCCTCTCAAACATATTTTCATCCATAAATCCATGATAGAAATTAGCATGAATAGCTCGTGCCGAATCGATATTTCTTGCGAATTCCTCTTTTCCATTTACCTTAACTAACTGTTCTAAGAACCGAACAACCTCCCTGTGACTGCTTAGCTTTTTCCCATAGACAAGACCGAGAGCATAAGCTAAATTATTTATACATCCCCACAGGAATTCGCCTGCTTTCACAAAATCTCTTTTTTCATAATACTTGATGTAATTCTCGTATAATCTGGATTCTTCAACCCTTCTCCGCTCAATTTCTTTAAGAGTTCCTTCATCCATCATACCTTAACATCCCTCTTTGAGTAAAGTTTAATGTTTTCGCCAGTATAAAGGGTGGCTTCTTCAAGCTTCAACTCTATCTCAAAGCCACCTTCCACCAGACCATATTCCCTAAAATTTTCTTTCCAACTTTTTTCGGAAATGAAAAGTTCGTCGTAAACGGCTCCTTTTTTGAGGATAAGTTCTATCGGCTTACCTTCGATTTCAGAAGTATCAAAATTAGCCTTGACTTTTATTATTTTCCCTAAAATTTTATCCCCGGTAATAAGTCCATAAGCTTCAGAGAGATAGGAGCTAGGCACAGTAATTGATAGCCTACTTGCATCTTTTGGAGCACCAAAGGACTTTATCACTTTTCCACTTACAAGGAGAGCCATATAATAACTAAGTTATGTAAAGTTTTAAAAATCCCATTACATTAGAAAATCTTCATCAAATCTTTTGTAATCGTGTATTTCGCTTTGATCAAACCAGAGTTCTATCTCCTTTTTTGCCTCCTCCTCACTCCCCGAGGCATGCACTATATTATAAATTGCCTTTTCTTTTTTATCAGCATATCCAACCGAAACATGACAGTAATCTCCCCTTATTGTTCCGGGCAGAGCCTTTTTCGGCTCCGTTTCTCCCACAATTTTCCTAACAACATCTACCGCCTCAACTCCTTCCAAAACCATAGCAACAACCGGGCCGTGAATGGTTAGATATTCCTTCAAAAGTTTGAATACCTTCTCTCCCTTTCTTTTAGCAATATCAGAATAGTGCCTATTTATCAATTCCTCATCCGGCCACACCATCTTCATCCCGACAATCTTCAACCCGGCCTTCTCAAACCTCATTATAATTTCTCCGATAATTCCCCTTTTTACCGCATCCGGCTTTAGTAACACCAAAGTCCTTTGAATCATAAATAAAAATTAGGAAAATTTAAAAAGGGTGGAAATCAGGACTAAAACAAAGAATAGGATTAAGGCATACCCCGCAATTTTAGGGAGCTTGATTTTAAATTCCGGCTTTCTTTCTCCTTTTTCCTTTGCCCTGAAGAAAATCAGGATGGAAAGGATGAAAAAAAGGCTTACCGTCACATTCCCTGTTATCCCCAAAATTTGGATGAAGGTTGCCAGATTTAAAAAAGAGAGCAGACAAGGAGAAATTGCTAAAAGAAAGGCCAGATTTTTTCCAAAACCGAAATCTTCAATATAACTCCTTTTTATGGCTGTTGCTAAGGAAATAAAAGAGGTTGCCATAGCCAGCAAAGCGAAAAGGTTTCCGAAGAGCAAAGGTAAATATCCGAATTTTTTTCCTAAGCCGATGGTCGCAATTTCGGTAATGTTTCCGTCTAAAGTACCAATAACAGCAAGGCAGAAGATGAAATAGAGGAAAATAGGGATTGCCATTCCCAAATAAATGGCCTTTTTCAGCTTCTTCTTCCTTTTTATCATTTCCTTTATCTCAGGTATTACCCCTGCTCCGGCAAAGGCGAACAATAAAATACCTACGGGATAAAACGCTTCTTCGGAATTGAGATAGAGAAGGTTTTGAGGATTGAAATCCAAAAATGAAAGTGCTGAAAGGGAGAGAATAAATATGATTATCAAAGGCACCAACAAACCTTCGAAAAATTTTAGAGCATTCAATCCAAAATATACAATCGTCCCTAAAACAAGGAGGAGCAGAATCTTTCCGAGGGTTTGAGGTAAGGAGAATAAAGCAAACAAAATGTCGCTGCATCCCTGCATGTAAGCTAACAACGCTCCGTAAAACCCTAAAAGAATTGATACGGCCATCAAATAAAATCCTTTTTTTCCCAAGTATTTTTCCGCTAACCCAATCATCTGATGATTCTCTTTGGTCCTTAAGGAAATTTCTCCTATTAGCAGGGCAAGGAATAGGTTTAATAAGCCTAAGGAGATTAATTCAATGCTTCCAATTAAAAACCCTGGCTTCGACAATGCATAAGGCAATCCCAAAACTCCCGCTCCTATTACGGTGCCAGAAAATGTAAAGCCGGCAAGCACCCAGTCCGGAATTTTCATAAAGAAATTTTATTTTTTGGTTTATTAAATTTATGGGCCGGTAGCTCAGCCAGGTAGAGCGCCGCCTTGGCATGGCGGAGGCCGAGGGTTCAAAGGAAGGGGGCTTCGCCCCCTTTCCAAACCCCCCTATTACCTATTATCCCTTCCTCACCAAGAGAATCCTTCCCTGCACCCTGGAAGGGGGCTTCGCCCCCTTTCCAAACCCCCAACTTCCCTGTGCTCCAATTACTTCTTCCTCACTAAGAAAAATCATTCCCTGCACCCACTATAAAGTTCCTTTCCAAACTCCTCAATTTTTTGGAAATCCCTCCCGGTCCATTCTATAAAAAGGCTAAATATAACATTATGAGAGCAGAAGAAAGTTATAATAAACTTAGCAAAAAAGAAAAAGCAAAGATAGAGAAAATAATAGAGAAATTTTTCCAAAAACAAAAAGATGTTGATGCCTACATTATTTTCGGCTCCTTTGTTAACAGAAACTATTTTAGGGACATAGATATAGCAATCATTTCTAAAAAAGGGATAAGCGATTTAAAAGCAGAGAAAATTGGTTCGGAGCTGGAATTGAAAATAAAAATTCCTGTAGATATTAAAATATTTTCAAAGCTTCCCTTAAAACTAAAATATCAGGCATTAAAAACTGGCAAGCTTGTGTTGTTAAAAAATAGGGAGTATGTGCTGGGACAGAAATTTAAGGCAATAACCGAATTTTTGGATTTTTACCCTTTTTTGAAGAGATATACAAAGAATAAAATATGGAGTTGTTAGAGGAGCATTTAAAAGAGCTAAAAAAGTATTTGGATGTCTGGAAGAGATATAAAAAGGAGGTAAAATTCTGGGATTTTTATGAGAATATTGATGTACAGAATATGGTGCTGCATTGCATGTTTGTTGCGATTCAGAGTGCAATAGATGTTGCTAACGACATAATTGTAATGAAGAACCTGGAGGA
>CAZCGS010000022.1:0-12511 GCA_964498505.1 uncultured archaeon | reverse complement strand
TCATCTCGAACTCAATCTTTGTAAATTCATCCTCTCTGCTAACCTTTCCGTAAATCCTTTTCAGCATCCTTTTGAGCTTTCTCCTGCTTTTAAATCCATCCTGCTCGGCCTCCTCCCTACCAATTTCCTTAAACTTAACAAAACTTATTTTTTTAATAATCGCTCTCCCTATTTTCTTTTTGCCAGCCAATACTTCAACCTCTTCCCCTTCCTCAAATATTTCTATCCTACCCTTTCTCAGGGTAGAGGTCTTCCTTCCTTTCAACAAGTCCTCCTCAAACATTTTCAGAAACCTTAATTGCTTTTTTCCCATATTAATAATATGGAGGAAAAAATTGAAGTTATTTTGGAAAACATTAAAGCTAAGAAGGAAAGAAGGATGTTTGTTTTAGCCGGCAATTTAGACAAAAGCTTAGATTTACTTAAGGAGATTGTTGAGAAATACAGAAAGGTTGCTGAAAAAAGGAAAGCTGAAGTTTGTTTGGTGATGCACGGAGAAAATAAAAAATTAAGGGAAATAGAAGGGTTTTTTAAAAAGGACAATTTTCAAAAATATGAATACAAGCAGAGCGAGTTTTTATTAGGCACGAGCTGGGACATCCTTATTTTGGATTTGCTCCAAGGAATAATGCCGAACGATTTGGGAAGGTTAATAGGAATAGTTAGGGGCAACGGATTGATTTTTTTGATTCTCCCTAAGCTGAAAAAGTTTGAAAAAATGGTTACCAAATTTCATCAGAAAATCCTCGTTCCTCCATTTGGAAGGGAAGACCTTAGATTTGTTTTCAACAGGTGGTTTGTAAAAAAGTTAAAAAAGCATAGAGGAATTTTTGTTTTTGAAGATGGAAAGCTTGTTTATTGGAGCGAAGAGCCTAAAGCTGGGAAGGAAGGGGAAAAGGAAAAGCTAACAATTCCGAAGGGTACCTATTTTCCTAGGGAAAGCTATCTTCTCTGTAAAACTCAGGATCAAATCCGTGCATTAAAAAGCCTGGAAGAGTTTTTTAGGGAGAAGGAAAAGGTTTTTGTTTTGACTTCGCACAGGGGAAGGGGAAAGTCAAGCTTGTTAGGCATTGCAATAGCTTCCTTACTTTTTAAAGAAAAACATAAGGTATTTGTTTCCGCTCCACAAAAGACAAATGTTTCGGAATTGTTCAAATTTTTCAACCTTCTTTCGGAGAAATTCGGAATAAAAAAGCCTTTGGAATATGTTAAACCTTTCGATATAAGGAGGGTAAAGGCTGATTTGCTTGTTATAGATGAGGCTTCCGCCATTCCGGTTCCCCTCCTTTTTTCAGCCCTTAAGAATTGTAAAAAGGTGATATACGCTACAACGATTCACGGTTACGAAGGATGCGGAAGAAGTTTCAACATAAGATTTTTGGGAGAGCTAAGGGAGCAGGGGATAAAAATTAGGGAGGTTGAGATGAGGGAACCAATTAGATACAGCGAGCAGGACCCAATAGAAAAATGGTTGTTCGATGTTTTGCTGTTGGATGCTGAACCTCCCTCCATTTCAGAAGCTGAGGTCAATTTGAAAAAAACCAGATTTAAAGAATTGGATATAAAAAAGCTTGCCTTCGAAAATGAGAAAAAGCTGAGGGAGTATTTCGGAATATTCGTTACAGCCCATTACCGAAATAACCCTAACGACTTCGGAATCATTTGCGAGGCTCCCCATCATAAAATTTTTTCTTTGGATAATGAGAGGGGCATTACCCTATGCGCTCTGCAGATAGCTATGGAAGGTAATTTGTCGGAAGAGTCTTGTAGGAAAATGCTGAAGGTTGAGGAGTTTTCAGGCCACCTCATTCCGGATAGATTTATAAAGCATTATAGGGAGCCTGGCTTTGGTAGGTTAAAAGGGCTGAGAATAATAAGGATAGCCACCCATCCTTTATTAATTAGGAAGGGGATAGGGAGCAGGGCATTGGAAGAATTGGAAAATTATGCAATGGAAAAGGGTTATGATTGGATAGGGGCGAGTTTCGGAGTAACCTATCCTTTATTAGCCTTTTGGTTGAAAAATGGTTATTTGCCTTTGCACATTTCTCCAGCCAAAAATCCGAGCACCGGAGAATACTCGGTAATAGTTGCCAAATCCTTATCAAAGGAAGGGAAAAAATATCTTGATTTGTTCGGGAAGGAGTTTCTGATAAAATTTGTTGATAGTCTATCCTACCCTTACAATGTTTTAGAGACTGAAATAGCCTGGCTTATTCTTAAGAATCTGAAAGGTTTTGAATACAAGCCAAACCTAACTCCAATCCAAAAAAAGCGAATAGAAGCTTATTTGGATGAAATCTTAACTTTTGAGACTTGCAGGGATTGTTTATATGAGCTAGCTAAATACTATTTTTTAGGAAAGGAGAGGTACCTAAAGGAGAGGGAGGAATTAATTTTGATTGCCAAATGCTTGCAGGGCAAGCCTTGGAGACCCCTAAAAACTATTATAAAAAGCAAGAGCACTTTATACGCCATAAATGAGCTCAGAAACAGCATTAGGAAGATTTATTCTACTCTACAATCTCCTTAATAACCCTATTCCAATCTATTTTTTCGGAATCTATGAAGTTCCAGAGATTGTATCTTTCCGGTCTTATCATGCTAACTTCTTTCAAAATGCCGGGTTTAAAGTTTTTGTCTAGCAAAGGCTCTAGAGCAAAGTCGTATATCCTTACCCTACTCATCTTCTCTTTTATATCATCAAACAGCGTTTTCGGGTTAAATCTTAATTTCGGAAACTTTTCGGAATAAAGAGAATACACTTTTGCAGATATTAGGGTTCCTGCTCCTGCAAGCTGGCCGTGGAGGTATTTTTTTATTTTACCTTCGAGCAATCTTTCAATATCGTGCTCACTCCCCGAACAATATCTGGAACTTTCTTCCATTGCCAAGCCAGATAAAATTAAGGCTTCTGCCAAATCCTTTTCATTTTTTGAGTTTATAGCTTTTTTTACAGCTTCAAAGCTCAGCTCCTTATAAAATTCTGAGAACTTCTCCCCTTTTGCCTCAGCCAAACTCAAATCCTGCAGTGCTATTAAATTTGAAAAAACATCACAGATTCCGGCCTTTTTTAGATTTTTGGATTTTTTCCATAAAGAGAGGGGGATAAGTACCTTTTTAGGGTATTTTGCGGGAATTGTTTCCCTTTTGTTTCCAAAGTATAAAGAGCAGTTTTTTGAGAGTATGCCGTCATGGGAAGGGGCTGTGGGAATTAGAGTAAGCTCCAACTCCAAATCAAAGGCTATTTTTTTGGCAACATCTATTGCCTTCCCGCCTCCAAAGCCCAAAATTTCTCCCAGTTCTTCCATTTTTTCTTTGATCTTTTCAACTTCTCTAATTGATGCCTCAGAAACGGGGTATATGTTATGAAACCCTTTATTTAGTAGAAAGTCCTTAGTAAAGGAAGAACCGCATATGATGGTTTTTCCTTCTAATTCCCTCTCGAAGCAATTTTTATAAGATATTTTTATACCTCTTTTTGCCAATAATTCTTTAATGTCCATATTTATTTAAATATTTTAAATACTTATTTTTATGGCGATAGATGTTGTTAATCTTTCGAAGATAATAGATAAGGATGTTTTTACATCTCAAGGTCTGTACTGCGGAAAAATAAGGGACATTAGGGTAGACCTTGACAAATTTAAAGTAAATTCAATAATAATAGATGCTATGAGAGGGAGCTACCTTTCAAGGCTAATAGGGGAGAAGAAGGGTGTAGTTATTCCATTCTCGGCGGTGATGGCAGTAGGTGATATAATTTTAATAAGGGATATCTTCAGAGGTTTGTCCCAAAAGGAGGAAGCTTCCCAAACTCAGGAATCAGAATCCGTATCCATAGAATAATTTTATTTTTTTCCGAAGATCATATTTATTTTGCAGAGTTCGGCTTTGCCCTTCTCCTTGCAGATTGTAATCCTCGGAATATTAAGAATAAAGGTGTAGTTTTTCGTAGCTATACTTTTTCCGCAGGAGATATTCATTTTTGGGATATTTAGTTGGTAATCAAATGGGCAGTTTAAAATGTATTTAACAAATCTCGGGTCTTTGTCGGTTAAATTGCAGAATCGATTTACTTTGTTTGGGTCCAAGGTTTTGTTTGAGGTAAGGCCTATCTGCTCTATTTCCGATTTGTTTAAAAGGTGCCAATTTTTCGGTATCCCTTCTGTTAATAAAACGCTCGCTATTTCGTTAGCCTTCTCAATATCCCATTCCGTGAGCTTTGAGTACATTCTTGTTTTTATGTCGAACCATGCAAAGGACAACAGGAAAAGGGCGAAAATTACTATTAGGAGTGAAACCGTAAAGTCCAAAGAAAAAAGCTGTCCCTTTCCCATAAAATTAATAAAATCAAGAGAAATATTTTCTATGGATGAAGTAATCCTTTACGGCCGGGGAGGAATGGGAGTAAAGGTAGCATCTCAAATTTTGGCGGTTGCTTTATTTTATGATGGCTTTGATATTAGGGCTTTTCCGGAATACGGTCCTGAGAGGCGGGGAGCACCGGTAAAAGCCTTTGTGAGATTTTCAAAAAGTAAAATAAAAACCTATGAACCTATAGAGCATGCGGATTATATTATAATCTTTGATGAAGGTTTATTCGATTCCGAGATTAGAAAAAAACTGAAAAAAGGCGGAAGGATTTTAATTAACGGAGTCAGAGCTAAAGGAAAAGATAATATTTATGTTATTGATGCTTCTTCCATATCCTTTAGACTCTGCGGAAGGAATTTTTCGAATATTGTTCTTTTGGGCGCTTTTTCCCGGCTTTTTGGTTACCCATCTTTGCAGGCTATAAAAAAGGCTGTAGAAGATATCTTTGAGGCTAAGGGAGGGGAAGTAATTGCCCTCAATAAAAAACTCCTGCAGGCTGGCTATGATTATACCTTCAGTCGCTAAGAAGGTGAGGCCAATATAAGCTTGTATCGAGGCCGCGGATATATCCTGCGGTCAGGGGCTTTAGTGGCTCGAAGTGGAGCGGTTTGTCATTGCATCAAGTCACACTCCTCAACCCCTTTCTATTAGTTGGGGGAGGAAGTCACCTCCAAGAAGGAAGTCTGAATTCTTGAGCATAGACCCTTTACCTCTAATCCGTTTGCCTTAAATACAATTTTCCCTTTGAAATTTGAAAAGATAACGGTATTGTTTATTTTTGCATTTAGTTGATAGGGTTTCTCTATCTTTAAATCCCCTTCCTTCAGCACCAAATTTCCGATTTCAATGCCTTCTATGGTCAAAGTATCGTAAAAGAATTCGAGCGATTTTATGTTCAGTTCGTTTTGGCTTTCAAGTACCGTATCGTCCAACTCTATCCTTTTAGCCTTTCCCTCAATAGAAAGATTTGTAAAAGAAATTTTACCGGTGAAATTTTCTAAAATAATCGGCTTCTCCTTTATAATTACTTTTTTGTCATCAATATAGATTATTGATGTTTTGTTTAGTTTAGCGATTACTTTTGCCGGCAATGAAAATTGGAAGGATTCCGGAATCTTTTCAGAAATAAATTCGAATTGAGTGTTTCTTGCCACTTCTTTTTTTCCAACACTGAATAAATCGCTTATAGAAATAAACTTTTCGGGGTTTTTTTCTAAAGGCTCCAGCAAATCCTTTCCGACCGTAAAGATTAGGGAGATTACCAATATTATAATCAGGATGTCCTTCCAGTGCGACATAATTAATAGGTTTTTTATAAATTTAAATTTAAAATTTCAGGATAAGGTTAGATATGCTCGCAGCTATAAGGCTTAGGGGAAGGGTCGGAGTAAGAAAGGAAGTTCAGGATACCCTCAAATTGTTGGGATTGAGAAAAAAGTTTTCGTGCTGTGTTGTGCCTGAGGAAAAAACCTATTTAGGTATGTTAAAAAAGGCAAAGGATTACATTACTTACGGAGAGATTGAAAAAGAAACATTAAAGGAGTTAATTGAAAAGAGGTTTAAAAGAACTCCTACCAATTTAAGGAAAATAGGGAATGCAAAAAGCCCTGAAGAAATTTTAAACAAAGTTCTTCAGGAAAAAATCTCCCTCCATTTTTCCCTTCATCCACCTAAGGGAGGTCTTCGGAGCATAAAACTTGGATATAAGCAGGGAGGTGATTTGGGATACAGGGGAAAGGCTATTAATGAATTGATAAGGAGGATGCTATGAAAATAGCTACCTTCAACATCTGCGGTTGGAATTCGGCGACCAAAAAAGGTTTAGCAAATTTTATAAAAAATTCTGGCATAGATATTATTGCTTTGCAGGAATTGCGGACCTTGAAGATAACAAAGCCTTTAGAATTGATAGGATATTTCTCTATTTTCAATCCTGCCAGATTTCACGGCACTGCAGTAATTTCTAGGAAAAAGGCTAAAGGGATTAAAAAGGAAATCGGACATAGAAGGTTTGATTGGGAGGGAAGATTCATCCAACTTGAGTTCGAGGACTTTATATTTCTCAATGTTTACATGCCTCACGGAAGAAGGGACAAAAAGGAGCTACCCTACAAATTGGAGGTTTACGATTTTTTGATAAAATATCTTTCCGAACTCTTGCAAAAACAAAAACCCATAATTTTGGCAGGAGATTTCAATGTGGCGCATAGGGAAATAGACCTTGCCAAACCTGAAGAAAATAGGAATAACATTATGTTTACCGAAGAGGAAAGGGAGCGAATAGACAAAATAGTTAGGATGGGCTTCATAGATACCTTCAGGAAGCTTAATAAGGAGGAGAAAGGTTATACCTGGTGGCTCAGAGCTTTTAATTCAAAAGAAAGAAATATCGGCTGGAGGATTGACTATATTTTTGTGTCGGCTGAGTTAGAATCCAACATCAAAAATTGCTTCGTCCCAAATTTGGCCATTTCCGATCACTGCCCTGTAGTTTTGGAAGTAGAATTTTGAATTGTTCGGAATTTTTCAAAATCCGAGCTACATAAAGTTGTTTCCTATTTGCTTTTAATCATTACAATAATTGTTCTCAAACCTATAATTGCCCGAATAACTATTTAAATTTTTCTGCCCAAAATTATTTAGAAAAAATGGGAGAAGATGTTTGGGTATTAGAAAACGGAGAAAAAAGGCATGTTAGATTTACAGCGCTTGATTTAACATTCTTAGGAGCAGAGAATGTTCTTGAGCGAATGTTTGGATATGATCGGGCAGGAGCAAAGATGTCTTTATATACAGCAAAGAGACGCGATGAAGGATATTCCTATGATGAATTAATTAATATAGTCCGAGATAGAAAAGAGGCCGAAAGAGTATTGGACAAATTAGAAGATGCAGGAATACTAACACGAAAATGGGTAAAGGATGATGGATACTGGGAAATGCGATTTTTTAACAGAGGAGAAATTTCAAAATCATCCCAAGACATTCCAGAGAGAATAAAACTTGTTGATTTATATAAGAAACTCATTAATACGAAAGGTTTTCCAAGAGAAGTTGAGAATAGATTAATAAACTATTTCGCCCACATAGGAGAAATTTTAGACCCTCACTATTTAATTATAGAGGGTTCGTTGGAGAGAGAAATTCCGTATGAAAAATTATGGAGAAAAATGCAAGAATTGAAGGAAGAAATTAAGGCTGACGGTGTTTACGAAGCAGATACCATTATAGCCTATCATCCAAGCAGAAAGAAAATAGGAATCTTCGGTATTCCGGTAAAGTCTAAGTCAATCGAAACTCCAGAACGCAAGCTCCGCTTTGTATTTTTCTTAAATGGCGGAGGTGAAGCCAGAAGGTTTCAAATGGTTCCGGTTATCAGCCCGATAATACCCTGCATAACCGAATGCTCCTATGATTATGAGCATGAGTTCTGCAATAAAGATTTTGAAAAATACAGAAAGGCATACGGAGAGGAAGAGGTATGCAGAGATTGCATATTATTCAACATAACCACAGACACTATACCTGAATTATTATGCCTGTTTGGCTATGAATTCAATGCAAAAATAAAAAATTGCTCCTGGGATTCCATGAGCAGGAAATATCGGAATACCGAAATAGGAAAGGAAAATAAAATAGAAGAAATTTTAACAGAAAAATTGCCGGAATTAGAAAAATTGTTTGAAAGTACAGAACCTGAAATCCAGGAGCCATACGAGGAATACCAACCGCCAAGATTCCTCAGAGAAGAAATCGGAAAGGTCGAAAGCGAAATAAAGGATTTTATGGAAAGGGTTGGCAATTACGCAAAGAAAAACGGATACAAATCTTTGGTTATACCTTCAAACGGATACGCTCTTGTTAAACACAAAATCGACGGTAAAACAATTGAAGAGAGATTAAAAGAGAAAGGAGTGGAAATTATTTCGGATGAGGAACTTAGATATAGATTGATGAGTGGAGAAAACTCGGAAGAATTGGGAAAAGTAATTGTAGTTGGTGATGCCATCGACGAGGGAGAAAATATAGAGGGTGTTATCGGAGACCTCTATAATATCCTCGGAAAAGAAAGATTTGGAGAGATGGATATTAAGGTGGGTGCATACATAGCGAATAAAAACAATATAAACAGATTGAAGGAGAGGCTGAAGGAAAAATACGGAAAGGAATTTATCCAGGAAGGCTTGCTTTATCTTTTGGTACCTGGATGATGAAAAAATTGGGTACAGAAAACTACCAAAAGCTGAGCTGAGAAATATAGAACACAACAAAATTTAAGATTTTGCTTTTTTATTCATGTATTTTTATTTCCATTCTCAAAGCTGAAGTAGGGTTCAAAAATTTCAGGCTTCATTCATCCGAACAGCGCACTTAGTCCTGCAGCAGCTTCTTCAGCCTTTTTCTCCTTATCTTCCTTTTTCTCCTCTTTCTTCTCTTCTGGCTTTTCTTCCGGCTGAGGAGCGCTCGGAGCAGGTGCCGCTTGTGCTATAGAAACACTTTTTATAGCCTCCTCTATATTAACCTCTTTTAAATTTTCAACCGTTGCCTTTACCATTGCCTTATTTGGCTCTATTCCGGCTGATGCTATAACCTTTTCTAAAGACTCCTCTGTAATCTCCTTTCCCAACTCATGCAAAAGCAGGGCTCCATAGATGTATTCCAATCCCATTCAAAAAATTATCCGAAAAATTTTTAAAGGCAAAAATGCATAAATCCTTAAAGCTATCCGTTTTTAGCTAGATTGTTTTTCCTCTTTCTTTTCACCTTTTATCAATTCTTCCAACTTCTTCCTGTTTGTGTAGAAAGTTCTGAACAGTATTGCCAAATCTTTTAAATTTGTAATCCTTCTTTCGCAAGCCCATTCAAGTACCTGAGCCCTGAGCTTTATTTCCTCCTCTATTTCTTTTGCTGTAAGTCCGAACCTATCCTTAATCTTTTTCAGCACCACACTTTTTCCAACTATCTTATAATTATCCTCCCTAGGATCCCATTTAAAGAGCACATTGACTATCGGCCTTTTTTCTTTGTAGTCCATTCCAGCAATTTCAACTACCTGATAAACTCTTCTGACAAATCTGTTTTTTATTCTGCTTCTGGTTAGAAAGACGACTATATCAAGGATTTCCAGGAGGGAAGCTGGTAAATTTATCGGAGGTGTTGTAAGCCTATCTATTAGGGTTTCTATTGATTCTGCATGGATGGTTGCCATTCCCGGATGTCCGGTAGCCATTCCCTGAAACAAAACGAATGCTTCATTGCCCCTTACCTCTCCGACTATTATTCTATCCGGCCTTTGCCTTAATGCAGCCTTTAATAAATCGAATAAGCTTACCCCTCCCTTACCTTCTACCGAAATTGCCTCTCTCGCAACCTCAGGCACCCAATTAGGGTGGGGCAATCTTAGCTCTGCTGTATCCTCTATCGTAACTATTTTATTTTCGGGTTTTTCAAATAATGAGATTGCGTTCAGCATTGAAGTTTTACCTGTTGCAGTTCCTCCGCTAACCAAAATACTCCTACCGTAATTTATTGCAAACCACAGATACGCTCCAATTTTTATGTCGATGGTGTTATAGAGGATGAGCTTTGTTGGAGTAAAAGGCTCCTTAGAAAATTTTCTAATAGTAAAGTTTGAACCTTTTCTTGCAATATCTGTAGATAAGGTAGCCTGAACCCTGGAGTAATCAGGTAAAATCCCATCAAGCAAGGGTCTTGCTACCGAAATATCCTTTCCGCATCTCTGAGCTAATTTTATAACAAAGTTATCGAGTTCCTCCTTCGAATCAAATACAATGTTTGTTCTTAGGGTTCCGAACCTTGGGTCCCGATGTGCAATATAAATAGGTATATTTACCCCATCGCATGAAATATCTTCGATATGCTCATCGTGCATCAAAGGTTCTATCTTTTCCAATCCTATAAAGTCCCTTATTATGTAATACCTCATTACCTTCAGCAAGTTTTCCGGTATTGCCATCTCAAAATATTTTAAAGCTTCATCAATCTTTTTGTAAAGGTAGTTCATAGCCTCGTACTTTCTCAAGCCAGTAAAATCCACATCAACCTTCTCCTTTATGTACTTCTTTATCATCCCGAGCAATTCCTTTTCTTTTTCCGTTAGTTGGGGCTCTATCACATCATACTTTACTTCTTCCTCCTTAGGGTCCCAATATATATGGGCGTAGGCAAAAATAGGCTCATTTCTTTTGGGATTTTCCGGGATTAAAGGATATTTGATATCTGTCGTTTTTAGTTCAACTGGAGAAACTTTTTTTTCAATAGGCATGATTTCTTGCTTTATTCTAGGGAATGGTAATCCCGCTATTTTCGGTTTTGGCTTGGTTATTTCCAATTTAAAAGGTTCTTTTTTTCTTTCGGTAGGAGGCATCTCTCTACCTTCTATTCCTTTTTTCTTTTCTTCTTTCTCTTTTTTACCTTCCACTTTAGGAATGTAGTTAAATATAATCGGTTTTCTTATTGTTATAGGCTTTGGCTTTACAATAATGTTAATCCTCCTCCCACTCCCCTTGCTGAACGCAACCTTTATTCTTCTTATATTTCCCTTCTTTTTGGCCAGGAATTTCATTTTCTCAAAATAACTTTGTTCTCGCTATTTATATATTCCAGTACCACATCCCTCCATGTGCCCAACCCTATGCCGCTAAGGTTTGCTTGGGTATCCAATTTCAATTTAATTATCCCTATCGACACATTTTTATACCAACTCTTTCTTTCAGTTTCCGGTATGTATCTGCTCATTTCTTCAGAAAGCCTTTTTATTGTTATATTTTTACCTTTTAATTCGATTCCGTATCTTTCATCTGCAAGTTTTGAAGGCAGCGTTACCCTATAACTGCAGTAAAAGTTATATTTCCTGCAAATTTCGAATTTGTAAAGGATATTCTGTATGTAATCCGCTAAAGTCAAATATTCCTCCTTTTCATATACCCCCTTGGATGCCTCAACCGAATAGTTTAAGAGGGAATACAATAAAATTACTATAACAGCCCCAACACTAAAAAGAAACATCTCACTTATTATCACATGCTGCCCCTTTTTTACTTTATATCCCATAAAAATTAACTTTATGAAATTAATCAAAATAGCCTATATTCTCTTTTTCGGAGGTTTAATATTCCTCTACCTTTATTCCCAAACCCTCCATCCTACAAAAGTTACCCTGTGTGAGGTTTATGAAAAAGGCGAAGTAGGAGAGTATGTATGCACCCAAGGCACAGTAAGATATTTTTATAAAAAGGAGAATTTTTGCCTACTTACCCTAGAAAATAATTCCTGCTCCATAAAGGTGGTTTCATTTGATTGCAAAAAATATTTCAAAAAAGGAGAGACCTTGTATGTTATGGGCAAGATTTCCTATTACAAAGGAGAAAAGGAAATTGTTGCCGAGAGGATAGCCTTATTTGACCTTTGCAAGTAAGTCCTCGCACTCCTTCTCAATTTCTTTGCATGCCTTTTTCACACTCTCTTTTATTTTATTCCCCTTTATATACATCCTCATTTTTTCAAAAAGCAGATGCTTGGTTGCAAATGCAGCACTTTCTATATTCTCCATTTTCTGCAATTTTTCCACTATTAGGGAAAGAAGGGTTGAGCTTTCATTTACCTCGACCTCTATAAAATTATCCTTTTTTTCCAGAACCTTCATCAATAAAATAGGCTTTAAATTTTTTATATCATTAGTTCTTTATGCCGGTTTATACAATAAAGGTGAGCAAGGGCAAACTTGATGAGAACGAGGTAAAAAATCTTAAAAAAGAAATTCTCAATCTGGAGGAGATAGCAAAGGAAGTTGAGGAAAGGGTAAAGGGTTTTGAGGATGTTGAGTTTGAGGTAACTATATTTGCTGATAGAACCTCAACCAAATATATCCTAAAAGCTCCTCCCATTTCAGAACTCGTCAAAAAGGTAACAAAGTTGGATAAGCTATCGAGTAAAGAGGATAGCAGCAAGATTGTTGGCGATATCTCTATGGAAGATATCAAAAGAATAGCCGAGTTAAAAAAGGACGAGCTTTTGGGAAGGGATGAAAAAACAAGGATAAAGCAGGTTATTGGAGCTATTTCTTCTTACAAAATAACCATAGACGGAAAGGACCCGAGGGAGGTGCTGAAAG
>CAZCGS010000021.1:0-12586 GCA_964498505.1 uncultured archaeon | reverse complement strand
CCGTACCCTATCAGGCACCATCTTCCGGCTATTTGCTTGGATATGGAAATTTTCGTGCCTTCTTTTGCGCATATAGGCAGGCTAAGCTTTATCTCAACCTTTTCACTAGCTACCTTTTCAACCACTCCCAAGCTTCTATTTACCAGGCAGGATATCATTACCCTGTCACCTTTACTCAGACTAAAATTTTCGAATAGCCGGTATTCTATTTCTACTTCATTTCTTACAGGCGGCAATTTACCCCCATATCCCGCAAGGTTTCCGGCAAGCTTATCGTTTTTTGTTATCCAAGGGTCTAAAGAGGTTTCTATTCCGACCAAACCGGAAGGATTTACCTCTTCCAAATTAAAACCTCTTTGTTGGATGTTCAGAATTTTTGTCCTTAGCGGAATAATCCTACCCTCATGGAACGCTCCGGGCAGTATTTCTATTTCATCTCCAATCTTTAATTTACCCTGCAAAAGAGTGCCACCTATTACTCCCCCTTTCAAATTGTCCAGGCTTGTTCCCGGCTTGTTTGCATCAAAAGAGCGGGCAATTAAAAATATCGGTTCTTTATTCGGATCTTTTTTCGGAGGTTCGAAATAATTATCGATTGCATCAAGAATATATTCTATGTTTATGCTTTGCTGGGCTGAAACCGGAATAATAGGAGCGTTCTCGGCAATAGTGCCTTTTACAAATTCCTTTATTTCGTTATAATGTTCAAAAGCCCTCTCCTTTGTCACCAAATCTATTTTATTCTGAACTATTATTATTTTGTTTATCCCTGCTATTTCCAACGCCCTCAAATGCTCAATAGTTTGGGGTTGAGGACATCTTTCGTTTGCCGCTATTAAAAGCAGGGCAGCATCTATTAAGGAAGCTCCTGTCAGAACTATAGCCAATAATGATTCATGTCCGGGAGCATCCAACAGGGAAACCGCTTTCCTAAACTCGCAATCTCCGAAGCAGTATTTGCATTTTGGGGTTGCTGAATACAGATTGCAGGAAGGGCAATAGTATATATCCAAATCGGCATAACCCAATTTAATTGTAATTCCCCTTCTCATCTCCTCGCTATGCGTATCTACCCATTTTCCGGTTAAGGCTTGAACCAAAGTTGTTTTTCCGTGATCCACATGCCCTACCAGGCCTATATTCATTACCGGCAGCCTTTTTTCCATAAATATTTTTAGAAAACCTTAAATTATGAACAAAGAGGAACTCGTTATATGCAGGGTTATTGAGGTTCATCCGAATTCTGTAGATGTAGAAATTATAGAGGAAGGAGTTGAAAAAAAGGCCGGAATTATACCAATAACAGAAATATCGAGGGCATGGATAAGGGATGTAAAAAAGTTTATTAAAAAAGGAGATTTGGTTGTTGCAAGGGTTGTATCTACCGAAGGAACTTTTGTAACCTTATCTTTAAGAAAGGTAAGCGATTTCGAAAAGGAGAGAAAGATGAAGGAGTATAGGGATGAGATAGCAGCAAAAAGGATTTTGATGAACATAGCAAAGGAGGCAAAAGTAAACTATGAAAAAATTGAAAAAAAGCTGAAGGAAGAGTTTGGGTCCCTAACCGAAGCTTTGAAATCTTTGGAAAAAAATTTGGATGAGTTTGAAAAGCTCAATCTTCCGAAAAACTTTTTGGAGTTATTGCACAAAAAAGTTTGCAGCGAAAGGAAGAGATATTTGATAAAAGGATTGCTAGAAATTCATACCTTTGAGCCGGATGGGATAGATGAGATAAAAAAAGCTCTGAAAAAATTGAAAAATGTGGAGGTCAAATACACTTCTCCGAAATTCATGCTGGTCTTTCAAACTACCGACCCGAAAAAGGGAAAGAAATATCTTGTTAAAAAAATGGAGGAAATTATAAACGAGTTTAAAAGGCACGGAGGCTTCGGAAGTTACGAGCTTTTGGAATAAAAAGTTTAAAATCTAACTAAAAAAATGTTGAATCTAAATATAAAGCAGATAGAAAAGGCGATGAAGCAATTGGGAATTGAAGCTGAAGAAATTCAGGCGGAAGAGGTTATAATAAAGGGTTCGGATAGAGACATTGTAATCAAAAACCCAAAGGTTACAAAGATAAAGGCAAAAGGTGAGGAAAGCTTCCAGATTATCGGAAAGGTTGAGGAAAAAGTTTCGATTAGGGAGGAGGATATAGAGCTGATTGCAAGCAAGTCTGGAATCTCAAAGGAAGAGGCCAAAAAAATATTGGAAGAAACAAAGGGAGATCTAGCCCAAGCAATTATGCTGGCAAAGAAAAACTAAAATAAAAATCTGAAATATCTCAGAAAGAGCTTTGCAAAGGTGAATTTTGAGAGATTTGAGAGGTGTGCGGTTACCGGGAAATCATAATCCTTTATTTTTCCTATATCCAATTTTTCTACTTCTGCCAGGAGTTTCACCCTTTCTTTATCGTTCATTCTTTCAAACATCTTTCTAATTAGCATTTGATATCCAATTTCCTTCCCCAACACCCTTTTCCACTTTTTTTCATATTCCTTAAAGTTCGGATTTTCCTTTCTGAAAATCTCGGAAGCAATTTTAGAAGCTAAAAGAGAATAGATAATTCCTCCACCCGTCAAAGGCTTTGTTTGGGCGCATGAATCTCCCAACAACAAACCGTATTTAAAATAGGATTTTGTTGGCCCTACAGGTATGGTTCCTCCGAATACCTCTTCTATTCTAACACCTTTATCCTGAACAAATTTTTCAAACTTTTCGTACAACCCGCTCTTGGTTGCCAATCCGTATTCAACATACTTCCTTCTCGGAAACCTCCATGCAAAAAATTCTGAATACCTTCTATCCAAAAAGACTTGAAACTCTTCCGGCATTTTTTCCTTTGCATAGCAAAATTTTGCAAAGTAGAATTTGTCTGGATCTCTATCTATGAAAAACCTTCTTGTTATAGAGGCCGGACCGTCACACCCTGCAACAAACTTTGATAAATAGTATTCTTTGGCTTTGGTTTTGATTGCGATTCTCTTATCATCTTCCCTTATATAAAATCCTTCTACCCTATCCCAAATAAAGGTTATCCCCTTTCTCTTCAATTTTCTAAACAGCCAATCCTCCAATTTCGGTCTATTAAGAATTAAAGCATTTACCTCAAGCTCTATCTCCCTATTTCCGCAGGAAATCCTTGCAAGATTTATCCTTCTCTCTATTATGCTCTTAGGCAGTTTAGGAAAAATCTCTAAAATTCTTTCAGATACTATTCCGGAGCATTTTAAGGGAAATCCTATGTTTCTATCTTCTTCAAATACCGCTATATTCAAATCGCTATCCGCAAGCCAATAAGCTAAGGATAAGCCGGAAATAGAGCCTCCGATTATTGCAAGGTCGAAAGATTCCATAAAACTTTAAGCCGATAATTTTTTAAATTTTTTCCTCAGCCTTTTCCATTCCTCAAACAAACCTTGCGTTTTTTCTGGTAGGTTCTCAACCCCACATTCTAAAATTTCGGAGCATTCATTCGCTATCCTATGCATCTCATCCAAAAACTTTTTTGCAGCCTTCCCTGCTTTAAATTCAATCCTTATTATGTTATCGGCAACCTTTCTGATTCCGGTAATTACTATTTCCTCTATCTCTCCGGTTTTCCTGCAATGCAAACCGGAGCATGCTTCAACATCAAATCCCTCTATCTCAACAATCCTCAAATCCTTTGCCGGAATAAAGCCACCTTGATAAATTCCAAAGCCGAATCTTCTTTCAGCCTCCTCTCTTTCCATCCAATATATTCTAACCTCTCTATTTTCCTTTACTATTCTGTTAGCAAGCTCCTCTATCTCCTCTTTTTCCCTTTCCCCTATGCTTTTAAAATGGAAGATGTCTAAATGCCCTCCATTCTCTGTTTTAAAAACTCCCGCCTGATTGGCATGGAATCCCAAAATTTTTTTGCAGGCTCCGTTTAAAATGTGGACAGAGGTATGATGCTTCCTAATTTCTTCCCTTCTCCTCTCATCAACCAAAAGCTCGACCTCCTCTCCTTCCTTCAATTCTTCCCCTCCCTCAACCAAATGCAGGATTTTGTTCTGATGCTCTATTACCTTCCTAACTTTTTTCCCGTTTATCCATCCCTGATCACAATCCTGCCCGGCAGCTATCGGAAAGAAAATCGTCCGGTCCAGCAAAATCCAAGCTCCTTCCTTCTCCCTTATAACCTTTAAAATCCTCCCGGAATCTCTGGTAACATCTTCGTAATATCCAACTTCGGTATTAGGAAAATTCTCAATTCCAAAGCTTTTCTCTGTTTCAAGCTTTTCCTCCTTCTCTTTTCCCCTCTTTCCTATTCTTTCCCAGTATTCTTCCGGAATTTTTATTTCAGGTCTGACCTCCTTCACAATCTCTGCATCTATTCCGTGGGATTGGTAGAGCATCACTAAGGTATTTAAATCCAAATTTTGGATTCTTTTTATAATCCTTTTCCCCTGAGCCAAACTCCTTAGATATTTTTCCTTCTCCACCTCTATAACCTCCTGGATTATTCTAAGTTTCTCTTTATCCCTAAACTCGGGATAGATGGGGCAAAGCTCTGAAGCAACCTTGCATATTAACTTACCCAAATCCATTTCAATTTCCTTCTTCCTAAGAATGGAAAGGCATCTCCTTAAAACACGCCTTAAATTATAACCCCCTCCGGTATTGCTGGGCAAAGCTCCGTCCCAAATTGCAACCAACAAGCTCCTAAAATGATCGGCAAGAATAGCCTGCTCTTCCTCCTTAATCCCAAACCCCCTCAAATACTCCAAAGTTTTAGGGAATGTTGTTAGGTAAGAATTTTTGTATCCGTTGGTTATCCAAGGGTACCTTTCCAATCCAGCACCCATATCTATTACCTTGGTCGGCAGATTAGCCAACCCTTTTTCAGTAATTCTGTACAAAGTATAAACCTGATTTCCCAACTCCAACCCCCTAACAAAAAATTCCAAAGAAGAGCCTAAGGAAGCGCTTCCGTGCCACAAACCTTCATGAAATCTAATTTCCTCTAAAGGAAATTGAAAGTATTTGGTTAGGAGCTGGATTATGTATTCTATAGCCTCGTCCATGAAATAAACCCCTTCCTCCTTTGAATTGAAGGCGTGCTGGCCTATCATTATAAAGCCAGAATAATGCCTTCCCGTAACCCCAACATTCTCCAAATCGTTAAACCTTAGGCAAAATTGAGGGATTAGCAAAGGATTGGCCGGAGGCTTTGCTATTCCCTCTACCACCCAAGGAATAAAAGCGTCTATGGATGCCTCAACAAAAAAAATATCATCCCTCCACTTAGGAATTACCGGATATCTGTTTATGATGGCATGCCCGAGATTTTTAAAACATTTTTCCCATAGCCTCCAGGCTTCCTGGTAGGAGCATCTTTTCCCTACCGGCTTTCCTATGAAGGAATAGGGCTCTTCTCCAGCTTTTTCCCTGCATTCCGGCTCATCACAATATTCCCTTTCCTCCAAACTCCAGAAAAAATTCCCGCAGAACTTGCATCTAAATCTTTTAAATCCGTAGCTTTCCAAAACCTTTGCAGGAAAATACTTTCCGTAATTTTCCGAAAACTCCTTCTTTACCTCCTCAACCCTCATAAAATTCTATGGATTAATTTTTTAAGGTCTTTCAGCTTTCGTTAAGTTCGTTAAGTAAGTTAAATCCTGCAAAGTTAAGTTTTTTATTTATTAAGTTAAGTTTTTATTATGGAAATTGAGAAGTTTTTGGAGCTTATAGAGAAAGGAGAGAACGAAAGAATAGAATTTAAAGAAAGGGTTTCAAAGGATATAGCTGAAGAAATATGCGCATTGGCAAATGCATTGGGAGGTTACATAATAATAGGGGTGAGCGATAAAAAAGAGCTGATAGGTCTGAAAAAGGAGGAGGTAAAAAAGGCTAAAGATGCAATTTCAAATTTTGCGGCTAGCATAATTCCTCCCGTCAAGATAAACCTGAGGGAGATAAGGATAGAAGGAAGGTATTTTTTGGTTGTGGAGGTTGAGAAGTCCAAATCCATCTCAAGCATAGGAGGAATCGGATACATTAGGGTTGGGACATCAAAAAGACCTTTGTCCATTCAGGAGATTTTGGGTTTGGGCGCAGAGCTTTTGCTTGTCCATTTTGATGAAACCCCAACTGAAATAAAAGCTAAAAACATTTGGGAGGATGCTTTGAGGAAGTATGAGAAAGGCTTGCAATCGAGAAATATAAAAATAAAAAACATTTTCGAGCATTTAAGAAAGATAAAGGCTATTGTAAGAAAAAACGGGAAAGAAGTGCTTAGCTTTGCCGGGGCTTTGATTTTCTTAGAGAATCCGCAGGAGCATTATCCAAACACTTTTTTAAGGGTAATTGAGGAGGAAAGATATACAAGATTTTCGGGTCCTGTCTGGAAGATTGTTGAGGATTTGGAAGAGCTATTCTTTGAAAAGCAAATATTTTTCTCCATTTTCAAAGGCTTCAGAAGGGTTGATTATCCCCTTATCCCAAAGCCCGTCCTTAGAGAAGCTCTGGTAAACGCTTTAGTACATAGAAATTATGCAATATTCTCAGAAACTTTTGTAGAGCTGAGGAGGAATAAGATTATAATTAAAAATCCGGGAACCTTTCCTCCAGGAGTAAGCTTGGATAACCCTTGCCCAATTCCAAGAAATCCCATCCTGTACGAGCTCATGTTCAATTTAGGGTTTATAGAAAAGCAGGGAAGGGGAATAAGGTTGATTTTGGAGGAAACAAAAAAGCTGCCTTACTTAAAAGCACACTATGAATTCTCTCCGAACTTTACAACCCTTACCTTTGAGTTTTTGTTAAAAACAGACGAGATTGATAAAAAAATTTTAGAAATCCTAAGCTCTCCGAAATCCTCCTCTGAGATAGGAGAAATTGTAGGGTTAAGCAAGCCTTCTGTTGTAAGCAGATTAAAGAAGCTCGAAAGCTTGGGATTGGTAAAAAAGGTTGGTAGCGGAAATAAAACAAGGTATCTCGCCCTCTAACCTTTCGTTAAGTTCGTTAAGTAAGTTAAGGCAAGTTCTTACTTATATTTTGCTGAAATTTTTGTAAATAACTCCCTCTTTTTCAGAAACATTTTCCGGTAGCTGCCAATGAGTTGCTTCTGGTTCGTTTTTAATAATAATATAGTCCCGGGGTGCATTGTCGTAATCCGTATAAAATGAAACCTTTAAAAAGCAAGCTTTACTATGGGGCGTTACTTTAACTACATAAGTTTTTTCGATACCTTTTTCTATTTTTCCTTTCCACAAAAGTTTATAAGAAGGTGTTACATTTTCCCCAATCAGTATAAGTTTGCCGCTGTAATTCCCATCTAAAATTCTCGCGTTAACATTGGCAGTTTTCAGTTTGATAGTTATATTCATTGTTTTATTTATTTCTAAAAGTCCAGACGAAATTCCTTCTCCCAAAAAAGGAAAAACTTTTATTTCTACAGGCAACACTGCCTCAGGCGAAGACTTTATATTTGACCTTTTAAAATAATCGGTAACCAAAACCAACCCAACCAAAGCCACCACGAGAAAAATCCCAAAAATCAGATAAAACTTTTGTTTCATAGTATAAACTAATAAATGTTTTATTTTAAATAAAAACATCTGTTCTTTAACCCAACTTTATAATTTCAAAAACCAATATTCTAATATGAAGCAGGTTATTGTTGTCAGGTCTGATTTAAAAATGGGGAAAGGAAAGCTCGCAGCTCAGGTTGCTCACGCAAGTTTGGAAGCGTATAAAAAAGCTGGGAAGGAAAAGGTAAAGGTTTGGGAAAGAGAGGGAAGCAAGAAAATAGTTGTAAAGGTTGATTCCTTAGAAGAGCTTTTGGATTTGGAAAGGAAGGCTGAAGAACTGAAAATACCCAACGCTTTGATAAGGGATGCGGGTCTAACCCAGCTTGAGGAGGGAACAATAACATGCCTAGCATTAGGTCCTGATGAAGACGAAAAGATAGATAGGCTAACCGGAAAGCTAAAGCTTTTGTAAAAGGCTAACGCTTCGGAAATTCAAAGTATTTAAAAAGGATTTTTAATATTTCTTCTCTCAGCCTTTTAGGTACTCTGATGATTTTTTATCATCAAAAAAGACAAAATAAAAATTACACTTAACGAACTACTTCACTCTACTACTTCATATAAGTTTTCATTTGTTGTTAAATCGATGTACTCAGAATAGTCAATTGGCTCTCTGGACTTTTTGGATCTAATGAAATAACTCTTCAATCTCTCCGGGACCTCTTTTATTCTTCCCATCCTGACAAAAATATCTCTCTCCTTCCATCTCTTTTCTCTTTTTGAGTCGTCGCTTTCGAATGCATCATCTTTAGCACTT
This sequence comes from uncultured archaeon, assembly GCA_964498505.1. GTDB lineage: Archaea > Aenigmatarchaeota > Aenigmatarchaeia > QMZS01 > QMZS01 > CAZCGS01. The sequence continues at coordinate 4,273 of CAZCGS010000021.1, read as the reverse complement.
CTCACAAAATAGCTTTTCAATCCTTCCGAAATGCCATCCAACATTCCTGAAATTCCCTTTGTTATTCTGCTGAAGATTCCTACCCTTTCTCCTTTTCTTACCCCTTCCTTACCATACTTTCTCATTATCCTATCAGCCTTCCTCTTTCCGAACCTATTTACAACGGCATCGTAACTTATCTTCCCGCTCTCAACCTTTTCAGCAATTTTCTTGTAAAACTCCTTTTCTGCCTTATATTCCTTTATTAATCCGTAAAAATTGTAGAAAGGTACGAGCACTTCCCACCACCTAACCTTCCTATTGTAATCATCCCAAATGTAATTCAGCCTCTCGTTGTCACTATCAATCTTTTCAAACTCTTTTTCTTTCATCTCCTTATACCTTTTCATTATCTCATCTTCGTAGCTGGTATATTTTGCTATCTTTCTTAATGTTTCCTCATCACTCCCGTATTCCTTCAAAACATCATCAATAGTTATTTCTTTATTGTCCAGCTTTTTTTCCAACTCATCAGCAATCATTGCATATTTTCCATTTTTTAAAGCCAAATAGGAGCCTAAACCCCACAAACCTGCTGCAATTGCTCCTGCAACATAAGGCTCTGAATAGCTCCCTCCTTCGAAGATTGTTCCTTTGGAAACATTAGCCAACCACTGCCCAAGCGGTGTATACCAAAATCCACCTCCAGGAGCAAAACAATCACTTTTGTCAATACCCAGGACAATGAACTCTCCCGCATAGCAGGAACCTGTCTCTCCAATTTCCTCTTTCGCCCTCTTTATCAACCCTCCAACCTTACTCAATTTGCTTACTACCATGTAATAATCATTACATCTAAATATATAAAGTTTTCGGTTCCGGAATATATATTTTCCGCTACCCAATCAAATGGCTTCCATCACAGGATTTCGCTCTGAAGGGAAAGCCCTCTCTGCAAAAACCGCAACTTATTCCAAACTCCTTGCACTTTTCCTCAACAGCTTTCAGCATCTTCCTTCTTTCTTCCTTAGGAAGGTAAATAGAATTCCCTATCCTTTCTCCATTTTGTAAGTAAGCTCTATCTATAAACCCTTTGAGCTCGGGAGAAATTTGAAGGATTCTCTGGATAGAATCAAACCTTAATTTGAGGGTTGAGGTAACGATGTGATCAACGAAGGAGCATTTCTCGATGATTTCAAACCATTCTTCTTTTCTAATCCAGGGCATTAAAGGGTCAAGCCTTAAAATTGTGGGAATTCCAAAATCGTGCAGGGTTTTCAAAGCCCTAATCCTTTGCTCGGGTTTCGGAGCAGAAAGCTCGAACCTTCCGGAAAGATTTGAAATGCTGATAGCGATAGCGCATTTAAGCTCTGAAAGAAGCTTTGCATCCCTTTCAACCAAATTACTTTTCGTAATTACCAATAACCTAACCTCAAAATTTCTGAAAATTTCCAAGCACCTTCTGGTTATCTCTTTGGATTTTTCTACTGGCTGATAAGGGTCGCTGGAGTTAGACATTGAGATTAAAGGAAACCTTTCCCTCTCGCAAAGGCTTTCGAGCTCCTTTTCCAACCTTTTACCAACATTCTTCTTCTCCCTAACCTTAAAAAAATTTGGGATATAGGTAGCGTAGCAGTAAACGCACCTATGCCCGCATCCAGTATAAGGATTAAAGGAATACTTTTTCGGGCAGGTGCATAGTTTGTGCTTCCATGGATCAAAAGGGGGAAGCAGGGAATATCCCATAAAACCTTTTAGCTCAAGTATTTAAGGTAGAAAAACCTCGGAGAAACGCTTTTCATGAATTTTAGTTTAAGAAGTTCTTTTCTTAATCTTTTCCTTCTTACTGACCTTCTATTCAAGACGGTTTTTGCAACATAAAGCTCATGCTTTGAATTTGCTTTTCTGTGCTCCTCAAGCACCAAATAGTTCTGAAGGAAAAGATTCTTCGGTTCTATTTCAAATCTTGAAAGATAGCTTTCAGGAGAGTAATAGTTCTGGATTGTTTTAAGCTGGTAAGGATAGCCGCCTGCAGTCCCTACCCTTTCCCTTCACTATCCATGCAATGCCTTGAGAGCTCAACATAAATAACTTTTCTTCTCATAAAAAGCCTTTTTGCCTAAATATTTAATGGAGAGGATAAAGGAAAAGCTGGAATTTGCAAAAGAGCGAATAGCGATGCTCGAAACCGAGCTGAAAAAAGGAATTAAAAGTGAAGTTGAAAAGCTAGGAGTATTTAAACTTTTTCAGGAAGTTGTTGAAGCTTACTCAGATGCCATCGCAATTTTTATCAAAAGCAAAAATTTGGAGGTTAAGGATAGATATTCAAACATAGAACTTTTGGAAAACTTGGGCATGATAAATAAGGAGGAGGCAAAGCTATTAATTAGAGCCAACGGACTCAGAAACTGGATTGTGCACAGGTATAACAAACTTTCAGACAGGCAAGCAATAGCGAGCATTAAAGCCCTACTTCCCAAGATAAAAAAGTTTGTGGAAAAATTCGAGCATGTGGAAGAAAATCAATGAGCTGGTAGAGAAATTAAAAAATCAAAATGTTCTGGCAGTTATTCTGTACGGCTCTTACGGAAAGGAATATTTTAGGGAAGATTCTGATATTGACATATGCGTTGTAGCTCCGAAAGCAAATAAGCAGAAGCTTTTTGAAAAAACCCTGGAGCTTATGCAAGATGAAAGAATAGACATAAAAATTTTCGAGCTTATGCCTCTGCATTTAAAAATCAAGGTAATTAGGGAAGGGAAAATTTTGTGGACGAAAGATGAGAAGGAGCTTGGTTATTATTTCTGGCAGTTTATGAAGATTTGGGAAGATGAGGAAATAGCTATGAGGAAGCTTAAAAATATTTAAGCTAAAAATTATTTAGGTCCGGTAGCTCAGCCTGGTTAGAGCGCTTGGCTGATAACCAAGAGGTCCCCGGTTCAAAGGAAGGGGCTCCACCCCCTTTCCAATCCCCCATTTATCTTCCAAAAAAGAAAATCCGGGCCGGACCACCATTTAAATTATAAAACCTTTAGCTAATTATGGAGGAATTGAAAAGGATAGAGGAGTTGATAAAGGAGAAGGGGATAAAAGCAAGCGATTGTGCATACCATACCAATCGATCTTTAGAAAACGGAGGAAGGATAAGGGTCCTGGTTTTGAAAGGTGATAACCTAGCTAAAGTTGAATACATTTGCCCAAAATGCAAACATTATGCCTATACCGAAAAAGAATGGAAAAGGAATTTCTCTGTAAAATGTGAAAACTGCGGTTTTTTAATTAGGGTGCCAAGGCTTAGAAATTTGATTAAAAAAGGGAAAATTTAAGACATTAATGCTTTGCAAATGTCCTCAAAAATCTCGAATATTCCCCTGTTGCCGTTTATGGTTATTACCTTACCTTTATAATACTCAAGGAGGGGCAAAGTTTCCTTTTTAAAAATTTCCAGTCTTTTTTTGACAACTTCTTCCCTATCGTCCTCCCTTTGGATTAACCTTCCTTTGCACCTATCGCAAACTCCCTCAATTTTCGGAGGGGCAAAATAGACATTAAAAGTTGCTCCGCATTTCGGGCAAACTCTCCTTCCGGAAACCCTTTTTATTACCTCTTCATCTTTAACATCCAAATAGATTACCCCATCTATTTCCATGCCCTTTTCCTTTAGAAAGGAATCGAGCATTTCTGCCTGTTTTATAGTTCTCGGAAATCCGTCCAGAATAAAACCCTCTTTTCCTTCCAAATTTTCCATCTCCTTTTTCAAAAAATCGAAAACTATCCCATCCGGAACAAGGGAGCCGTTTTCCAAATATTTCCTTATTTTAGGATTGCCCGAATTTGCCCTCAAAATATCTCCGCTAGAGATGTGCTTTAGGTTAAACCTTTCTGCCAGCATTTTTGCTTGGGTTCCCTTTCCAGAAGCCGGAGGTCCTAAGATAATCAGATTCATAGATTATTTTGGTTTTTTTCAAATAATTAAATTTTCAGCCAAATAATTTTTGCGGGGGTGGCCGAGCCAGGTCAAAGGCGCAGGCTTGAGGGGTCTGTGGCTTAGTGCCTGCCCGGGTTCAAAGCGGGAAGTTCTTCCCTGCACCCTTATATTCTGCAACTAAGGAAGGGGGCAAAGCCCCCTTTCCAAACCCCCATTCTTTCACCTTCTGCAACTAAGGAAAAGTGCCTATCCCAAATTCAGTCAAAAAATAACCCAAAAGCCTTTGAAAATCCCGGCCCCCGCATGATACAGAACCTCAAAATTGCAGAAAAATACGGGATATGAATATATCCTCTCCGACCAAA
>CAZCGS010000020.1:0-12622 GCA_964498505.1 uncultured archaeon | reverse complement strand
TTTTAACTTTCCAAAAGACAAAATTTTTGCATCTTGGCCCATAAAACCGCCATGGACTGGATAGATAAAAATTATTCCTTTCTTTGAGAAAAATTCATCGGCTTTTCTTAAAAACTCTCTTTGTTCTTCTTTGCTTAATTTTTGAGAGAAAACTCCGAGAGATGTATTTGTGGTCAAAGACCAATCAATCATTGCCAAAATTTTTGCTTTTGGAAGTCTTCTCTTTATTTTTGAAATAGTCTCATCCCATCTTGCTTCATCAAGGGTAAGATTTTCTATTTCTTTTACTTTTGGAATAACAAGAATAAAATCCAGATCTGGAGTGTAGTCAGGAAAATCAGTAAAAGTTCCGAAACTGCAAAGATAAATATCTTCTCCCTTCTTTTTTCCATAATCTCTAATCTTTTTTATCAAATCATCAATTGCTTTTAAACTTTCTTTTACTGCTGGATGTTGAGGGTTTTTGGTGATCTTTGCCAAGATTCTTGGCTGGGCGAAGAGCATATCTAAAAATAGTCCATTAACTCCGGCATCAATTTGTCTTTTTGCCCAGCTTAAGTAAAGCTCTTGAAATTTTTTGTTGGTAACATCGGGAAAATAACCGTATTGCCCTGTGCCGCCTTTTTGCTGAGCCAGTTTCTGTAATTTTTCTTTTGAAAAATTAATTCCCCACTTTGCTGGATCCAAGGCCATTTTCCATGTCTCATTTTCGGAATAAATTTCTCCTGTTATCGGATTTTTTTCTTTAAAATTAATTCTTTGAGTAGGAATTGCCCCAAACCAAAGTTTAATTTCTGGCAAATCTTTTTTAAGTTTTCTTAAAGTTTCTTCAAGCTGCTGATAAGTATGACCTGCCTGATATACTGGATGGGTTGGAGGAAGAGATTCGTAAATGGGAGTCCACCTCCACCATACCCTAAAAACCAAATCAGGGTTTGTCTCCTTTAAAATCTTTACCAAATCATCATAAGTTCTTATTTTTGAGGGATGATAAATAAAATCCGAAATCCGCTGATAAAGAATGGCAACTTTTATTTGAGAAGGAGCTTGTGTTTTTTCAATAACCTTAATCTCCAAAATCTCAACCGGCTTGCCCCACATTTGGATTGTGGCACCTTTTTTGGGTTTGGCTTTAAACCAAACTTTTAAACCATCTTTTTTAAACTCAGCCGGCAAATTTAAAGGTAGATATTTTTCTCCTTTCTCAGTTTCAATTCCATAGAATCCTCCTTCCAAAGGAATGTATTTTATGGTTCCGGTTGCGGAAATAATTTCACCTTTTCCAAAATACTTCCAGCCTATAAGAATGGAAACAAATAAAACTGCCAGAATTGTGGCGGTGAGAATTGCTCTTTTCATTATTTATATTAGAATTAGCTGCCTTCAAATCTTGTAAATTCCCCTATTCCTAAAACATCTTTTACCTTTATAGTCTCTCCTTTAAATTTTATTTCTCCTTCCCATGAAATAAATGCCCTTCCCCAGGTTCTTTTTCCTTCCGGGTCCCACCAGGCTCCTTCAACTCTTCCCCATCCTTTTGGTGGCCAGTATCCAATTACTTTTCCTTTTAGATCAACGCTTCCTTCTTTGAAGTTTCCTTTAAGTTCAAAGCTTGATGGTTGAAGATGAGGACCAAAACTTTTTAAGGTAAAATCATTGAAAGGGTAGCTTTCATTGAAAATATAATTGATCCTTCCCTGATGCTGGAATTTTGGAAAATTAACCGGGGTTGGGTTTTTTGAATCACAAAGGGTAATGGCAAAATCATCATCAAATATTCCCATACAGGAAAATTCAACTACACCTCCTCTTGCTGGACAGGCTATTTCTTTACAGTACTCTCCCTGATAGTCCTGCTGAGCATAATAGGCAATATGGGTTGCCCGATCAAACAAAAAGTATCCGGAAAATTCCTTTTCTTTCTTTTTAGGAAGTTTTACCGTACCTTCAAATTTTCCAACAACCCAGAAGCCTCCCCAAACATCAATATCTTTTGTTCCGCTATAGGCTCCGTGAACGATGTAAGGACCTTCCTGAGGTCCCATCCAAAAAGGCACTCCCAAAGCTTTTGCTTTAATCTTAATTTTTAATCCGTCTTCCTCTGGAGGAATAATTTCATGATACCAGGTTTGATTTTTTTCATCGTAAGATAAAATTTCTTTGTAACCTTTTGTTCCGTAAACCAAAACAGTAGGATAGGGATAACCTTCTATCCCTTTCTCATAATAATACATTCCTCCTTTAAATACTGGGACATTTCTAAAGTACTCTCCGTTAATATTAATTCTTGGGGCAAAGCCACCTTCAAACGGTAATCTTCCCTGATAAAAAATAGTTTCTCCGTCTTTACTCTCTCCCAGGGCAACAAAGATAAAGCAGCTCTGCTGCCAAGGATAGCCGGGAATATATCTTAAAAGATTGTTTTCTTCTAAATTATAAGTAACTCCAATTGGAACCCAATCTTTTATTGTGGGAATTTTTTCAATAAAGGTGTTTGGCTTTTCGGTAATATTCCACCCTTTCTCCGGAATTTCTGGCAAAGAAAAATCAACTTTCTCTGCGTTTTTTAAAGCCAAAAAAGCTTTATCAAGATACTCCTTTGCTTTCCTATAGTCTCCGTCAAGATACGCTTTTCTTGCTTCCTTAATCCACCAACTAGCTTCTCTTAAATTGTAACCTTGGTTTTTCTTTTCCAGATATTCCTTTTTGAATTCCAAATATTCTTGCTTTAGCTTCTTAGGTGTTACCTCATAAGTTTCTAGGAAAAATATACCTAATGCCAAGATTATTGCAATCATCAAGGCCAGAATAACAAATTTTTTGTTCATCATAATCATTTTCCCCTTCCTTTATTTGCCCTTATACCAGGCCTTACCTTCTCTGCACCTTTTCCTTTATTCCTCAACCCCCTGCTTTTCCTTCCAGCACTGGTTAAACCTCTAAACACCCTTCCCTTATGTTGCTTCTCGCATATCCATCTTATATCTTTATCGGCCTGGATGGAAGGATGATTTTTATCAACCAATATAACTTCGAACCATTTATATTGGCCGTCTTCAGCGACCCAGTAAGAGTTTAAAACTTCCAAGTTAGGATACTTCCTTGCGGCCCTTTCTTCGGCAATCCATTGCAAAGATTTTTTTGCTGGTATTTTTGTTCCTATATGCTTGGGCTTTCTCCCTTTTGTTACCCTCGGCCTTACCCTTGTTCCCTTCCTAACCCTAACCCTTACCACAACAAACCCCTGTTTTGCTTTGTAACCTAAAGCATGCGCCCTATCAAGCCTTGTAGGTCTTTCTATCCTCAAAATTGCAGGCTCCCTTCTGAACAGGATAAGCTTCTCTTTGTAAGCAGAGCCTAAATTATCTTTTGGCCTCTTCCATAGCGACCTCAAATATTTGTAGAAACCCATTTAGAAAATTAAAAATTAAAATATTAATATTTTTTGCTTATAAAATTATGCTTGCAAACGGTAAGGATTTGGTAGGAAAAATAGTGGTGAGCGAGGAAACGGGGAGAAAATTTGGAATAGTTGGGGATGTTAGCTTTATTGTGCAGAGCGGCGAACTTGTGAATATTGCTTTAGAGGCTCCTACAAAGGCTGCTGAAAGTTTAAACTTAGAGCAGGATGAGAAGGGAAGATTGTTAATTCCTTTCTCAACCATAAAATCGGTAGGCGACTTTGTTATAGTAAGCGAGAGGGAAATAATTTAAAACTTTTATTTTTAGGATTTTAAAAATTCAAATACCTCTTTTTTATCCTTGATAACCGGTAAGTTGTTTTTCCGCAATCTTTCGATAAGTCTTTTATCAAAGGTAAAGATGGGATATTTTTTCTCCTTTGCAGCTTTTAGAATAGAGAAATCACCTATTTTTTCCCCTGTTTTTATAATCTCTGCTTTTTGTTTTAATATAGCATAGGCTATCTTTGCTTTTTTGTTTTTATTTGACAGGTTTTTTAATTCTTCTAAGCAAGCATCCGTTATTGCCAGCTTTTCAAGGCTCCAAAATAATTTGTATTTTTCAAATTCTAATGCTGTGTTTGTATCTATCAGCAGTTTTTTCGCCATGAAAAATATATATCTGAACATAGAAAAGTTTATATATTTATTGGTGCATAATTAAATTATACAAAACAAGGCGCAGGCTTGAAAAAGCCTGCTATAAAACCTTAATTAAAAAATTTCCTAATCCTTATTATGGGGAGGACGAAAAAGGTCAGGCATGCCGGAAAGTTCGGAGTTAGATATGGAAAAACTATAAAGGATAGGTACAACAAAATAATGGATGCTAAAATAAAGAAGTATGATTGCCCGATTTGTTCAAAAGAAAAGAGCGTTAGGAGAATCGCTTTCGGAATATGGCAATGCAAGAAATGCAAAACAAAGTTTGCATCCGGAGCTTACGAGTTTGTTTGGAAAGGTTCCTAATTAAAATTTTATTCGGATTTTTAAGTAATGGATGTTAGAAGGATTGCGGCAAGGATTTTGAAGGTTGGGGAATCCAGGATTTATTTTGATAAGGACCATTTAAAAGAAATTTCCGAAGCTATTACTGCAAGGGATGTAAGAAGGTTGATAAAGCAGGGTTATATTAGAGTAAAACCCGCAAAGAAGAACCTTGCCATCAAGGCAAAATTAAGGAAGAGGAGAAGGGGTCCGGGAAAAATAAAAGGTGCTAAGTACTCAAGGCTATCAAAAAAGGAGAGGTGGATGATAAAGATAAGGGCTCAGAGAAAGTTTTTGAAAGAACTAAGGGAGATGGGAATTATAGATGTCAAGCTTTATAGAGAATTATATAGAAAGGCTAAGGCTGGAATGTTCAGGAGCAAAGCGCATTTAAGGATATATTTAGAGAAGTTGGATGTTGATCTAAAAAAGAAACCTGAAATTAAAAAAGAGCAAAAATCTAAAGCCAAGAAAGAGACAAAGAAGAAATAACTGGTTGATTATGGAGGAAGAGATACTAAAAACAATCCAAACTTATAACGAATATGCTGAGAAATATTTTCAGAGACATGATTCAGCAGATGCCATAAAAAATCTTTTAGAACTTTTTATTGAAAATCTTGATGGGAAGAAAATTTTGGATGTTGGTTGCGGACCTGGAAGGGATGCCAAATTTTTTGCTGATTTGGGTTATGAGGTTGTAGGAATTGACTTAAGCGAGAAATTGTTGGAAATAGCTAGAAAAAACGTTCCGAAGGCAAAATTTTACTTGATGGATATGAGAAATCTCGATTTTCCGAGTAACTACTTTGATGGGATATGGGCCTGTGCCTCTTTCCTCCATGTTCCCAGAAAAGATGCTCAAAAAACATTGAACGAATTTTATAGGGTCTTAAGAGAAAATGGTTTGATATATATTTCTGTCAAAGAAGGTAGAGGGGAAAGGTTTGTTAAATCAAAGCAATACGGAGAAAAAGAAAGATATTTTGTTTATTATTCTTCTGTTGAATTAAGGAAATTAATTGAAAATGGCGGATTTAAAGTGTTTGAAGAGCTCATCGAAAAAGAGAAAGATGGAGATACTTGGATAAATATATTTGCCAGAAAATAGAACTAAAGTGAAAACTTTCCATAACTGCAAAATATCCTTGTTGAGCTCTCTTAAGAACAAAAGCCAAAGACCATACTATTCCCGCAATGTGCGATTTTTACCTTATTCCTTTTTCTCTTCCTGCTCCTTTTTCTTCTTTTTGAATTTTTTAACTCTCATCTTATCGTCCATATTCAGGTTTACGATTTGGAGGTTCGAGGGTTTTAAGGGTATGTGCACCTCTTTTCCATCAGCCCTTTTCCTCTTTATTGAATCTATATAGACAACCAATTTTTTCAAGTCAACCTTAATTACCTTTCCAGCTTGACCCTTAAACTTTCCTCTGAGAACCTTTACTTCATCCCCTTTTCTTACTGGCAAAGATCTTTTTCCGGTTTCTTCCCTCAACTCCTTACTTAAATTGGCATGGATTAATTTCTGCCTTATGTGCAGAGGAGCGTTTCTGAAATATTTTCTCTGCTTCCTCGGTTGTTTGCTATGCCTCCAGGTTATGCTGAACTTCGATTTCATTTTTTAACTTGCCCAAAAAATTTAAATAAATCCCCTATCGTGCTTTATCACGGAAAAGGATTTCGGCTTTAGCTCGGCTATCAAAACTTCCATAGCCTTTTCGGGCAAAGCTTTATTGCCACAAGTATATATGTCTATTGCCGCATACCTGTATTCCGGCCAAACATGGATGGAAAGATGGGATTCCGCTATTAAAATAAAGCCGGATATACCATGAGGATTGAATTTATGGAAGGATTTTTGTAAAATTGTAGCCTTTGCCTCCCTTGCAGATTTCTCAAGGATTTTTTCAAGAGTTTCAACATTATTAAGACTCTCCGACTCGCAATTGTACAAATCTAAAAGTATGTGCCTCCCCAAAGATTTCCCGGTTACGCTCTCCTTCATCTTCCATATGTCGCTCACCCTTTATATATACTATATTATCTCAAAAAAATTTTATTTTTTGTTATCTGAATTTTGCAGTAGGAGGAGCAAGAGCCTTTTATAACTTTGCCCAAAGGACAGGGATATTCAAAGGACCCTGCTTTTATGGCGAGGATTGTTCCATTTTTCGGATAAAAGGAAAACTCTTTTGCAGAAAGGAAATAAGAGGCGTTGTCCTCTAAGGATTTAAAATAGGAGCAGAGCAGGATTGCCCTCTTTTCCTTTATTTCCGACCTTGCCAAATCCGAAAGGTGATTGGAGAAAAAATGAATGGCCAGGAATAGGGAAGTTGATAATAGCAAAAGCAGCGCATAAGCACTTACATTTAATAACCCTCTCATTTATAAAATTTGCCTTTTACTAAAAATAATGAAGGTTGTTATATCTCAGGGAAAGCAAAGCTATCAGGTAGAGCTGAAAAATCCGGAGCTGTTATTCGGAAAAAGGATAGGGGATAGTTTTAAAGGAACCATTTTCGGAATTCCGGGATTGGAGGATTACGAATTTTTGATAACAGGAGGAAGCACAAAAGATGGCTTTCCGATGAAGAAGGGTTTGCACGGAACAGTAAAAAAAAGATTGTTGTTGAGCAAAGGCGTTGGGTATAAACCGAAAGGAAGCAAGAAAAAGGTGAGAAAAAAGAAGATGGTTAGGGGAGAGGTGATAGCTGATGACATAGCTCAGGTTAATACGAAAGTGATAAAAGAAGGGGCTAAAAAGTTGGAGGAAATTTTTGGTGAGAAAAAGGAAGAGGCAAAGTAATGTTGAGAAAAAATTAATTTAAAGATACAATTATGCTACTAAGTATATTGGAGGAAATAAAAAAATCGTTCAGAGAAATTGGGGTAGAGGTTGAAGACAGATTCCTTGAAGTTGATAAGGAGGAAGCGGATATTGCCTGCAACATTGCATACAAGCTGTCAAAGGAAAGGAAAAGCCAACCCGGAAAAATAGCTAAAGAAATTCTGGAAAAAATCGGAAAGAGAAAAATTAAAGGAATTGAAAAAATAGAGGAAAAAAAGGGATATCTGAACTTTTTCCTTGATGCAGGAGAATTGCTGAAGTACTTGATAAAAAATTCAAAAGGCAGAAAAATTGAAAAGGCTGAAAAATGGGTGATCGATTTTTCCTCTCCTAACCCCGGAAAGCCTATGCATTTGGGTCATATAAGATCTACCATCCTCGGAGAAAGTTTGGCAAGGGTGCTGGAAAAAATGGGAAAAAGGGTAATAAGGAGCAATTATATGAACGACAGAGGATTGCACATAGGCAAATTGATTGCGGCTTTGGAGATTTTTGGATGCAAGGATATTGACAAAATTTCCGAGCCAGAAAAATATTTGCTTGACCTTTATGTTAGGATAAATAAAGAAATTGAGAAAAATCCGGAATTGGAAAAGCTTGCAAGGGAATGGATAAGGAGGATTGATGATGGCGATAAAAAGGCAATGGAATGGTTGGAAAAGATATATAGGATAAGTATGAAGGAATTTAAGGAAATTTATGACTTGCTCGGGGTAAGGTTTGATGAGGTAATTAGGGAAACAGAGGTTGTTGAAATAGGTAAGGAAATTGTAAGGGAGGCCTTGGAAAAAGGAATTGCGAGAAAAGAGGAAAGCGGAGAGGTTATAGGCTTGCTTGAGAGTTATGGATTACCGAATTGCGTTATACTGAGGAGCGACGGCTCCCCTTTGTACATAACCAGCGATTTCGGTTTGATGAAGTACAGATATGAAAAACATAAGTTCGACCGATGTATTTATGTTACAGCAGCAGAGCAGGAACTCCATTTCAAGCAGCTTTTCAAACTAATGGAAGCTTTAGGCTATGAATTTGCAAAAAAATGCAGGCATATCGGTTTTGGGTACATTCATTTGAAAGAAGGAAAGATGAGCACAAGGGAAGGGAATGTTGTTTTATTAAAGGATATTCTTGAGGAGGGAATAAAGGTGGCTGAGGAGGAATTGAAAAAGAGGGGAGGAAAAAGGCATAGAGAAATAGCAAAGAAGATCGGGATCAGCGCAATAAAATTTGCTGTTTTAAGTACGAACCCTCAAAGGGACATTAGATTTGACTGGAAAAAGTTCATAAACTTTGATGGTTACTCTAGCGCTTACCTGCAATATTCCTTGGTAAGGGCGAAAAGCGTGCTAAGAAAGGCAGGGTTTAAAATTAAGGAGGAAATATCCTTTAATAGGTTGGAAGAGGAGGAAAAGAGATTGATAAAGAAGATAGCTTACTTTGATTATTACCTGAGGAAGGCTTATGAAAAGTTGGATGTAAGCGAGCTTGCAAATTATAGTTACGAGCTTGCAAAAATCTTTACCGAGTTTTATACGAAGCTACCCATCTTAAAGGCTGAAGAAGGGGTTAGGAACCTAAGGTTGCTCCTCACAAAATTGTTTGAAGGAATTATGGAGGAATGCCTGTACCTTTTAAACATAGATATGGTTGAAGAGATGTAGCAAAGATGATAGAGGAAATTATCGGAATAAGCAAATATTACTATCGGCATAGAGGAATAGGAGGAATTATCAAGACAAACTTAAAGGATTTTATTGTAGTTGAAAGATATTCCGATGAATTAAAAAAGGAGGGAAACTTTGCGGTATATTTTCTAAAGAAAAAAGGAAGGAATACTATAGAGGTAATAGAGGAAATTGCCGAAAAGTTGGGGATAGATGTTAGGGAAATAGGATTCGCAGGTATAAAGGATAAATCCAGCATTTCCTTCCAGAGAATTTCTTTTCTGGCAAAATACAAAGGAGAGGTTGATAATCTGAGCATTAAAAAGGCAAAGCTCTTCTTTTTAGGATTCAGAGGGGAAAAGATAAGGAAAGGTTGTTTGTTAGGAAATCTTTTTGTCGTTACCATAAGGCATTCAAAAGGAGATATAGAGGAGTGGTTAGCAAAGGTAGAAAAATCTGGGGGTTTGGAAAGGGGGCGAAGCCCCCTTCCTGGGAAGGCGCCCTTATTTATAAATTACTTCGGTCCCCAAAGATTTGGGAATTTAAGACCTATAATGCACATAGTGGGAAAATGCTTAGTAAAAAATAAGGTCGAGGAAGGGATTAAATTTTTTTTAGGATTATCCTTTCCTTTGGAGCCGGAAAAAACAAAAGAGGCAAGGGATTATTTTTACCGGTATGAAGATATTGACAATTCCCTCAAAATGTTTCAGAAAGAGCTGCATTATGAAAGGAAAATTCTGGAGTACCTTTCAAAAAAGGGCAAAAAATATAAAGACTCTCTCAAGGTTTTGCCTAAAAATTTACAAAGATTGTTTGTTGATGCTTACCAAAGCTATCTTTTCAACAGATTTGCGTCAAAACTAATAGGAAAAAGAAAGTACGCGTGCTTGCCAGGATATAAAATAAAGGATTTGTCTGAAGAGGAGAAAGAAGTGTTAGAAGAAGAGGGAATTTCCTTGCGTGATTTTAGAATGCCTCACCTCCCTTACCTCAAAGCTAAAGGAACATTCCGGAAAATTCTGGAAAGTGTAGAAAACCTTTCAATTCTATCTAAGGACCCCATAAGAATAAGATTTTTTCTGAAAAAGGGATGCTATGCTACATCCTTTTTAAGGGAAGTTATGAAAAAGGATGCTTTCCTTTTAGAATTTAAAGCATCCCTGGCAGATTATTCAAAAAGCGAGCTGGAAAGGAAAATAAAGGAATTCAAAAAAATACTTATGGAATTGTAAAAAGGTGATATTTTTCGGCTTTGCCTTTTTCCAATTCTATTAAAATCCTCTTGACAACAGCCTTTTTTATATCTGGGATAGAGCTTACCCTTTTGTTTATATCCTGAAATGACTCAAAAGGCTTTTTTGCCCTTTCCTTAAGAAAATTCTGGATATTCTTCTTTCCCACCCCTGGCAACAATTCCAATTTGTGCATTCTTATTGTTATCTTTCCCGCACTATTTATAATTTTTATAATATCTTCCTCATTTTTCTCTACTAATTCTTCAACCACCTCTTTCAAATTGTTTTTTGCAAAATTTGTAAGTTGATTTGCTGCTAACCTTCTCCTTATCCTGAAGGATTTATCCTCTAAGTTTATAACTTCCTTTATCTTTACGGGCTTTTGGCCGGTCAATTCTAACAAAGTATATTTTTTAGTGCCTATTCCTTGAATAATGGGCTCTATCTTTTTCATTCCCGGATAACCCCGAGATAAGTAATCCAGAACTACAATTTCTTTTTCCCTGAACATAATATTTTTAACCAATCATTTATATTTAGCCAGAATTTCCAGGATTTTGTTAATCTCTTCCTGTTTTAATGAAATCTCCTTTTTTGGAAAGAAATTTTCCAGCTCTTCCTTTAGGCTCGGCATTATATTTATAATCTGGACTATATGCTCCTCTTTTAAAATTGGCACAGCTTCCCTTATCTCCTGGAATAATTTGTTTGCGGCAGATGAAGAAACCTTGGTAACTTTGGTTAAATATTCATAGGTTTGTACCTGCTCGAAGCTCGCCTTTTCTTCCTTCACCTTTTTGTGAAGCAACTCTTTTGCTTCCGCCCAGGTTATAGGCTTCTTATTTATTACCTTCATAGTTCAGCTTAACCAAATGTTCCGGAGTAACAAAAAAGGTTTTTATTTTATTTCCGTCTTTCATTTCCAAAATATAGGCTCTTCCCCTTTTCCCCACAACTTTGCAAACCCTTCCGTGATACCTTGGATGAGGGAAATTATGGGAGGAAGGGTCTATGACTATTGCAACTAACTCTTCTGGTTCGAATTTTCTCAAATATTTTGTTATTCCCATATTTTTTCTTTTATCCTTCTGTAGCTTGTGCCTTGTTTTTGATCTAGGGCCATGGCCGAATCTTGCCATAAATCTTAATAGAAATTTTTAAATAAAAAAGAATTAGGCCCCCATAGTTTAGCCTGGACAGAATGTGGGCTTGCGGAGCCCATGGCCCCGGTTCAAAGCGGGGAGTTCTCCCCTGCACCCCTATATTCATCCACCTCCTGCACCCTGGAAGGGGGCGGAGCCTTCTTTCCAAACCCCTTTTTCTTTCTGCAGAGTCCGGCAATTTGAAAATCCGGGTGGGGGCGCTAAGGTTTAAGAAAAAATAGATGGGAAAAGCAGGAGCAATCGCTAGAACCAAAATTTGGGATCGGCTTTAACTTTTTGGAAAGCTCTTTAGCTACCTTGCATTCGACCCTTTCCTTAGAAACAAAAATTTCCTCTATCCTTCCGAAGTCTAGTAAATAATCGATATGCCAATGCTTGCTCTTTTCTTTTGAGAGGTGCCGGAGTATTCTAGACTTTAAATTCAAACTATTTCCAAAAGCCGAGCCAACATAGAAGTAAAACCCTTTTTTAAAAAACCAGGTTTCCCTTCCATAGGTTATTTTCCTTCCTTTTCCCAGCCTTATTTTCAAAATGTATGTACCCTTTTCCTCAGGTATTTTGTCTTTCCTAACTTTTTCAAATTTATACTTATTCAGAACCTTGCCTATGTTCTTTAGCTTTTCAAAATAAGGGCATATTTTCCTAACTTCCTTAAAACAAGCTTCGCATCTTGGTTTTACCCAGCAAATTTCCCTACCGAAGAGGACGAGATTTCTGTTTATTTTTCGCCAGTACTTTTTCGGCAATTTTTTCTTTAACTGCTTTTCTGTTTGTTCTGGCGTTTCTGTATCAACATAATCCCAACGATTGGCTATTCTATGCACATGCGTATCGACCGTTATTCCTTCTTTTCCAAAACCTAAAGTTAAAACAAGGTTCGCAACCTTTCTTCCGACTCCAGGCAATTCCAAAAGCTCCTCCATTTTTGCCGGAATTTTTCCTCCGCAGTTTTCTATTAGCACCTTTGCAAGTTTTTTCAGGGTCTTTGCCTTTGTTTTGTAAAAGCCGACCGGATATATTAAATTCTCAAGCTCTTTTTCCTTTATTTTTGAAAGGTCAGCCAGGTTTTTAACTTTCCTGAACAGTTTTTTACAAACCTCTTCCGTTACCTCATCCTTTGTTCTTGTGCTCAGTATTCCGGAAACCAAAACATAAAATGGCTCTTTTAAATAAAAGGGAACATTCTTATTTTCCTTTTCCAATAGGGATAGCAGGGTTTCAAAGGGATGCATAAATTTTACTTCTCTAAAAATTTTAT
>CAZCGS010000019.1:0-12664 GCA_964498505.1 uncultured archaeon | reverse complement strand
TCTTCTAACATATCCCTTTTCCTCCATTCTCTAACCCAATCGGATACAAGATATACCTTATATCCCTTACCTTCCTGAGAACAGATAACTCTTTTTAGCCCCGCATTTATTATCATCTTCTTGCAGATGAAGCACGGAAACGCTTTGATTTGAATCTCTTCTCCTTCTATCATTCTAAAACCAAAAATGTACATATCTCCTCCCAAAATTGATACTCCTGCCCTGGCAGCATTGATTATTGCATTTTGCTCGCTGTGCACGCTCCTGCAAATCTCATATCTCTGGCCAGAGGGAATATTCAACTTCTCTCTCAGGCAAATCCCAATTTCATAACAATCCCTAACCTTTCTCGGAGCTCCGTTATAGCCGGTTGCAACGATTTGGTCATCCCTTACTATAATCGCTCCGAATTTTGCCCTCATGCAAGTACTTCTCCTCGCTACCTCCTTAGCAATGTTGAGATAGTATTCCTCTTTTGATGGTCTGTACTTTTCCATCCTATACCTTAAACTTTGCAACCTCCTCGATTAAATCAACATGGGATAAAAAAATTGCCCTGCAGCAATATCTCTTCAAGCCCAAACTATCCAAAACCTTTCCAGGTTCCTCCCCAGCAGAAACCCTTCTTTTATACTCTTCCCAAAGATGCCCGATCACCTTCCCGCAGGTAAAACATCTTACCGGTATAATCATAAATTTCCTTAGCTTAAAAATATTTATTTAAGATAATCCCAAATATCCAGCAAGGAATAGAACTGGGGAATTTCCAACTCCGGGTCTTTTTTCTTTACATTTACCAAGGCAGCTTTCATCCCCAAAGATAAAGGGACTTTTGCATCCCGGAAATAATTGTCGCCGACATAAAGAAAATTCTCCGGTTTTAGAGAAGGCTCGGCTTTTTTAAAATGCTCAAACCAAACTTTAAATGCTTCTCCGCTGGACTTTGAATACTCTGCAAAAACGCAAAAGTCAAACAGGTTTAAGGGTATTTCCAACTTCCTTAATTTCCTTTCAGCATTTTCTTTTGAGTTTGAGGTGATAAGGGAAAGTTTATACCTTTCCTTCAGCCCTTCCAATAACTTTCTTACCTCAGGATTCGGCTTTAAAAATTCCGAAATCTCTGCATTTTCCAAAGCCTCCTGAACAATATCTTTTGCTTCTTCCTTTGAAAAGCCGAGCCCGATTAAAATCTGGGAGGCGCTGAGTTTAGGGTATCTTTCCTTAAAATAGCTTCCGGCCTTTTCCAAACTCCACCCTAATTTTTCAGCTATTCTCTCCCAGATATAGCTTTGGATTGCCCGGTCTATCTCTTCGCTTTTAGGATACAAGGTCTGATCTAAATCAAAGCCTATAACCTTTACCCCCTCAAAATATTCGGAATATTCAGCTTCCATATTCTTTTATTGGAACATAAAAGAAAAACAGATTTCCCAAAGGAAGGTTCAGTCTTTTGGAATATAAAGAAGCTAAGTAATTGCATAACTCCAAATCCTGCCCGAATTTTTCTTTCGAGCCGTTAATAAAAACTGCTGTTGCATGAATTTTGCCAGCCCTCTCATTTGCCTGAAAAAATACAAGCCTTGTTTTTTCGCTCAGCCTTCCCTCCTTAGGATTGTAACAACCTATGATTGGGTTATTGTGGGCTTTTCCCTTTTTCTCCAAATAGTTAATCGCCTTTTCTATGAGATTTATTCCTTCATAGTTTTCAAGTTTGTCCAAACACGGATGGTCGGGTCTTTCATTTTTAATTTGCAAAGGAATTACAGAATACCCAACTCCCCTATTCGGAAATCTATTTTCAGGGTTTATCTGAAAAGGGCCTACAATTTCCATACTTTTCTCACAGCAAAAACTTTCTGGCTTTGAAGGCTCCCTTATTATTTTCAAAGCCTTTTGTTCCTCTGTTAAAAGCAAAATATTTGCCCTGCTAGAAAGCACGAACATTGCCTCTATCTCCTTTTTTAGCCTTTCCGCTATGAGATTATCGTAAGCATAAAATAAACCGCAGATGTTTTCTGGGTATGCATTAACTAAGTTATGGGCTCTGGCTATATGAAAGGAATAAAGTTTATTAGATAAAATAAAATAGATGCTGTGGGTTAGGCAAGGGTCATGGGAATATTTTATTTTTCCGTCTTCCTCCCAAAAGCTCGCATCCCTTACAAAATCAAACCTTTGGATAACATAAGGTTGATCAGGATTTTTGCTTAAAAACTCTATAGCTTCGAGCAATTGATCCTTACCAAAATAAGCTCTAGTCCTGTTTCCGTAGGTATAGGAAGTGTCTCCCTTTTCTTTCTTAAGCAGTTGGGTGGTATAGCTCTTTATTACCTCCTCACAGGTTTGGCTTTCAGGCAGATAAATAGTTGGTAACTTTTCCAAAGCTTTGGTAGGATTTCTGAAAATAGAAAGAACGCAGGAAGAGCGCATAAGACCCTTATGCTCATCCGGATGCTCCATGGTTAGACCCTGGGCATAAACCGAAAGGATTATTTTTTTGTGATTTGCCAAAAAGTTATCTCCGTCTATTACAAACAAAGGAAAATTTTCCTTATTTTCCGAAAAAAGATATCTGAAATCCTGGACATAGAGTTTATTATGCTTCAGAGCTATCCATGCTCTTGTAGTTTCTATGCCAACATCCATTCTATGCAAAGCTTCCTGCTCGTATCTCTGGAATTTATCCTCTTCCGCTATTTTCTTCAGCAAGGGCAGAATATTTTTAGCCCTCAGCTCAAAAATGTTCCTGCATGTTTTACGCTCATTTGCCTGAACGCAAACAAAATTGTTCTTTAGAAAAATTGTATAATAGTACTCCCCATCCTCCTTTAATAAAATCTGATTTTCTAAAGGCAAAACCTTTATCTTTTCCCTTTCGCTATTGCAGGCCGGAACTACCAAAGGCTCCTCTTTTATTCCATGTTTTATTTCCATCTCAACTCTCGAAAGCTCTGCACCTAACAAAAGCTGCTCCTCCTTTTTCAGCCTGCAACCTTTCTCCTTTAAAAACTTTGCTAAGGAATAGGCAATCTGAAAGCTGTCCTTTCCTTTAATTAAAATTTGCTCCTTATTTTCTAAGTTTAAATATAAAGCTATCTCATCCCCTTCCCTCTTTACACAAAAAGGCACTTTTATCTTTTCCGCCTTTTCATCCTCTAAAAAAATAATGTTGGGTTGCAAAGAAGAAAATTCGGTCTGGCTTAGCATTACCTTCTTTCTCTCCCTTTTTTCCTTTGAAAGAATTTCTAAAAGCTTTATTAAGTCCGAAAAATAAAATTTTTTCTTGGTGTGGAGCTTTCTAAGGAAATTGTAGATATTCTCCTTAATCCTTCCTTTCAGCCATTCCAAATATTTTTCAATGATTTTGGAATCTGAAGTTTTGAATAACGGAAGGACAGCGATATTTTCTCTGAAAAGGTTTAGGATTTTTTCGGAAATGTTGGGATAGTTAGGCAAAATTCCTATTCCGTTCCTTATGAAATTGCCTTCCCTGCCCTTTTCAAATCCGTACATCAAGGCTAAAAGCAAATTGGAACTGGGTTTAAAGGATTCCGCCTCCTCTCCGAAAAGGATTAAATAGCATAATTTTTGATGGGCAAGGCAGTTTATAATCATTCTTTCCGCTCCATCCCTATTAACAATTAAGGGTCCTATCGCGCAAATATATTTTCTCAAGCTTTCCGGAATTTCATTCAAAACCATTCCAGGAGCAAGGGTATTTGAGCAGATTGCAATAAAGCCATTTTCCTTATTCGGGCAGATTAAATAGGATTCTATTAAGGGAAAATCTTGATGCATAAATTTGTCAACGGCAAAAAATTTAAAATTTTCCAATGTCGTTATTTAATGGCGGGGAGAAAAAGGATTACTATGGAAGGGTGGTTATCATTCGGAAAAGAAAAGGCAGAATCGTTTTTAAAAGATAAAAGATATCTGCAGGAATTGGTGGCTGAGTTGTACAAAAGAAGGGAACCAAGACCTTTAACCGGAGAGGATAGCATAGAGCTAAGAACATTCGGAGATAATTTTAGAGGTGTGGAAGAGGGAATGTTTAATCCTGAATATTATGATAGAAGAAAGGGAAAAATTGAAAAAACCGAGCTCGCAGAACTTTTAGAAGCTATCAGAGAGCTGGAAAGGAATCCTAGAGATGAAGAAAAAATATTGCACGCTTTGGAAGAGGCAGGAGATATTCTTTGGCAGTATGTTGCGGCAATAACCTTCCATAGAGAAAATCCGAAATTCAGGGAAGTGGCTGAAAGGTTTTCCTTTGTTTATAATCGGGCAGTATCTAAAATAGCGGAAATTTTGAAGGTGCCTTACGAAATTGCGGAATCTGGAATTGAAGATATTTGCAAAGCAAAATATGGGGTTAGAGCATGGTTGGAAAGTAAGGGATATGAAGGAAAATTTAAAGAAGGTGAGGAAGAAATTATGAAAAGGGCTTTGAAAGGGGTTTATCCTCTTTCTACCTTTTTAGAATCCCAGGCATAAGGTAAGTAATCTTCAAGCTCTATTTCAAACTTTTTCCCTTCGTCCCAGGAAAAGCAAATAACTTTTATCGGTACCTTTGTTTTTTGTTGAATCTCAATTAAAAACTGCCTGCAAACCCCGCAGAGTTGGGGAACCTCCTTTTCAAATTTCGTACTTACCAGGCAGAGATGGGTTATCTCCTTATTCCCATCCATCAGAGCGCTTAGAGAAGCAACCATCTCCGAATGCAAACCGAGCCTGTAATCGAAAGAACTGTAAACTCCGGCAAAGTAAATGTAACCATTTGAAAGAACAGAGCTTCCGTAAAGGCTTTTTGTCTTTGAGGTAAAATGGGTTTCTGCTCCAAGCTTTGCGTAGAAAAGTAACTGCCTATCCAAAGGTTTTGAATTATCGAATAAAACTTTATTTGGTTTAGGTTTCCAATCCTTTATTTTCTCAAGGGGCTCTATTTTCGGTTTGTAAAAGGGTAAAAGCTCAAAGATATTATCAGAGAAAAAAACAAGCTTTCCTTCCTGGTTGTAAACCTTGTATGAAAAGGGAGAGCCAGTTCTCAAAGCATGGTCGACCAAAAATTTTATTACTAAAGGGTTTGGAGTAAATTTTTCTTCTCCTTCTCTTACCAAAGTAATAATTTCTTTTATCTTAGGGTCTCGATTGGCTACAGCTATAACTATAGCTCCCTGCTCGGAAGGAATGTTTAAAATATGGGTCTTGCTCTCAAAAATTCCTGAGTAATAGTAATTACCGTTCTCTGAAATAGCAACAGAGCTTGAATTAAAGCCTTCCTTATCCTTTTTCCAGGACCTATCCAAATATTCCTCAAGCTTTTTCAGGACATCCATAAATTCTACCACAAAAAATCTAATAAATCCCTTCTCCGAAGCTTGCTTACCAATAATCCGGCCCTCTCCCAATCGTAATGCAGGAATTTTTTGAAAAGGTCGTTCAGCAGATGAACCTTATCCCTCTCAATATTTTTATACTTTATTTCCGCTACCTTGCTGGTTAGCCTTGTTAAAGGCAGGAAGGGCATGGGCAAGGCATAGTAAGGTAAAAGCTCTTCTCCCTCAACCAAGATTACATTTATAGGCTCTCCCAAAATTTGCAGGGCGTAATCTATTCTATGGCTACCATCGCAAATTATAAAGAAATTGAAGGGACCGTTAAATTGCAAACCATAGCTTATAAGCTCGACATTTGAATTAAAAATGTCCAGATATTCAATTTTTGTGTAATTATCAATATAAAAATCCTGCAAAAACCTTTCGGAAAGTTCATGGAAATTTCCCTTTGCATCCTTTATGTAAAAACCCCTAAATTTCTCCAAAATTTTTTCAAGGTCTATTTTCCCCTCTTTTAGCCAATAGGTATGCTTTTCCACAATAGGGGGTAAAACATGGTACCTTCCCCTTCCCTCCCAATAATACTGAATAGCCTCAAATTCAAGCTTGTTAATTCTCTTTCCGATGGTTTTTAAAAAGGCATCGAGCTCCCTCATTATATCAGTAATTTCCTTATAAATGGTAGGTTGAGCTGTGAATAATATACCCTTTTCTTCTCTGTACTGAATGGTTGGGAAATGGGTTGGGTCTTCAGGAGGGTAAACTGTTGCCAGCTTAAAGCTAACTTTTTCATAAGGTTTTGCCTTCTCTCCGTTCCTTTTGAAAATTCCCCTAAAGGTTACATTTCTTAAAATTTTCTTTAATTCCTCTGCGGAAATTGTTTTTTCATAGGTAATTTTCGCCATAAGATATTTATAAGGGGAAATTTAAAATTGCGAAAAAACTCAAACCTCAATAAATTTATTTCCGACAAATCTTTTGTACCAGTTTTCCCACTCCTCCTCGGAAACTATGTGGATTTCAAAAGGATTTCGCGGAAATTTTTCATCAACCAAAAGCATGAACTTTATTTTTTCCTTAAGCCGAACTTTCTTTTTTAATAAAATAGCGATATCTATATCGCTTAATCCTACAGAAAATCTATTTTCAACAACACTTCCGAAGACAAACAGTTTTGAAAAATTTTCTTTGAAAAAGTCCTTTGCAAGAATTTTAATCTCTTTTGCAAATTTCAAGTAATTTTCAAAATAATTTTTTCTTGAAAGGTAAATTGTCTCTATTCCCATAATAACGATTTTAGCTCTTTATAAACTTCAAAAGCCTTCTTTACATCAGCTTTTTCGAATTCCTCCATCAAATACCTTCCGGCAATGTATGAAAATTCAATTATTTTCAGAATTTCTCGGTATTTTTCGATGAATGTAGTTATTTCCTCCTTTTTAAAGATTTCTGCAAGCTCCTCGAGAAGCTTTCTCAAACTATGGGTTTTTTCAAAATGTCCTTTTAGGTCGAGGAGTTTTGCTTTTATTATGAGCTGCATTGCTTGCTCTATATGCACGAGCGCCAAATCAAACCTGGCTTTTTCCAAATCGTTTAAAGCATCGTCCGCAAACCCTTCAGCCCTTTTAAGCAAAAGTTCAATCTCTTTTTTCATAAAAATAAAGGTTTAAAAATAATTTATGAAGATATTTCTGGTTGCCTATGATTCATACGGGGTTAGAAGTATGGCAACCTATCTGAAATTGGGAAAAACCTCTGTTTTTTTGGATCCCGGGGTGGCTTTGGGACCGAGGAGGTATGGATTACCTCCCACAAACCTGGAACTCCTTGCAGAATCCATATGCAGAAGAAAAATTATGGAATTATGCCAAAAAGCAGAGATTGTGTTTGTTAGCCATTACCATTACGACCATCATCCTTTTCCCGAGGATGAAGAAATGTATGCCTCCTGCTTTAAAGATAAAATAGTGCTGGCAAAGGATATAAAAAAGGATGTAAATCTTTCCGCCAAAAAAAGGGGGAAGGTGTTTGAAGATAATGTGAAGGATTTAGTTGCTGAACTGCATTACGCAGATAACCGGGAATTCCATTTCGGCAATGTATTTATAAAGGTTTCTCCGGCAGTATGGCACGGAGAGGAAAATAGTAAGGTAGGCAAAGTTATCATGCTATACCTTGAGTATAAAAATAGCTCTTTTTTGTTCGGGAGCGATGCCCAGAGCTTAGCAGATAACCAAGCATTAAATTTTGTGATCGAAAATAACCCGAATTTCCTTATTGTTGATGGATATCCAACTTTGTTTGTAGGATGGAAATTTTCAAAGCGTTCCTTAGGGAAGGCTACGGAAAATTTAAAAAAAGCCATTGAAAAAACCGATGCAGAGATAATAATATTGGAACACCACTTAGTAAGGGACTTAAATTATAAGGAGAAGGTGAAGGAGGTGTTCGAGCTTGCTAAAGAATCCGGAAAAAAGATTTTGAATGCCGCCGAATATCATAAAGTAGAGCCTTTGTATTTGGAAGCCAGGAGGAAGGAAATTTCAAAAGGAATTTATAAGCCGGATGTCCGGAAATTCTTCCAAAAACTTTATTCAAAGTTTAGATGAGATATGCTGACAATATTATATTCAGAGCCTTTGAAACCGCTAGGAAGCAGAGTAGGGAAACAATCAGAATTACGGGAAACATCTTTATTCCCTCTTTAGCCCTTCCCTTGGATATTATCGATATAATGAAGGAAGAGAATAATGAGGTTACGGTAATGCAGGAAATAGCAAAATAGAAAAAGGTCTCTGGAGAGATTACCTTTCCGGTTGGAACTACGGAAATTACTCCGGCCCTGCCCATGACGCTTGATGCCTCGGCACTAAGCTTATTCGCGCCTAAAGAGGTCATCATTTTTAATAAATAGTGGGATAGCCCGAATAAGGCGGGAGCCCCTATTATTACAGCGAAGAGAATGAACATCTCGTACATCTTAACATTTGCCGCAACCTCCTTCCTCATCGTAAAGGTTTTCTGAATATCCCATGCAACCCTTTCCAGTATTTCGGCCATTTTTCCTCCCGAATTCAAACCCTCTATGATGAGCACCATAGCCCTCTTCAAAATTTTTGACCTATACTTATTCTTCAGCCTATTGAACGCTTCGGTAAGAGGAGTCCCGCTAAAGTTTTCCTTTGCAACCTGCTTCATCTCCTTTGCCAATATGCCGTATTGCTCCCTTATCGCAAACCATAAGGCTTGGTCTATGGTCATCCCAGCCCTTATGTTCGCGCTCGCCAATTGTAAAAAATCAGGTAAGTTTTTTTCTATCTCTTTTTCCCTTGCATCTATTTTCAAAAGCAGAAAAAGGTAAAGGAGGAGGTATGGAATTGCTATCGCAACCGGTAGGATAATAAAGTTAAAATGAAGGAGAAGTATGATGAAAACTGAAATTATATTGATAAGGAAAATCTTTCCCAATATTTCATCCCCTCCCTTTTCATATCCGGCAGAGGATAAAAGTTTGTCGAAAAAGCGGATGACTTTCTTCGGAAATAATGCCAAGGCAATTTTGCTGTAAACCTGCATTATATTATATCTCTTTGATGGATATATTATTTTTTAAAGTTTTTCGGTAATTTAGAGTATGGCGGAAAAGGAGCACATAAACCTGGTGACGATAGGACATGTGGACTGCGGTAAGTCTACTCTGGTAGGAAGGTTGCTCTATGACACCGGTTCAATAAGGGAAGAAGAGTTAAGAAAGCTGAAGGAAGAGGCAAAGGAAAAGGGAAAGGAAACCTTTGAGTTTGCATTTGTAATGGATAAATTGAAGGAGGAAAGGGAAAGGGGAGTGACCATAGATGTAGCCTTTAAAAAATTCGAAACAGGGAAATACATGTTTACCGTAATAGACGCTCCGGGACACAGAGACTTCATAAAGAACATGCTGGTGGGAACGAGCCAGGCGGATGCGGCAATTTTGGTTGTTTCGGCAAAGGACGGAATTCAGGAGCAGACAAAGGAGCATGCATACTTGGCAAAAATTATGGGAGTTGACCAAATGATAGTGGCGATAAACAAAATGGACGCTGTAAATTGGGACCAAAATAGATACAATGAGGTAAAGCAGGAAGTGGAAAAACTTTTGAAAACAGTGGGATATAAAACTGAAGGAATAAACTTCATACCCATTTCGGCGTATAACGGTGACAATGTAGTAAAGAAAAGCGAAAATATGCCTTGGTACAATGGTCCAACCATAGTTGAGGCTTTAGATACCTTCTCACCACCTCAGAGGCCGGTAGACAAACCTCTCAGAATTCCAATCCAGGATGTTTATAATATTACCGGAGTGGGAACAGTGCCTGTAGGAAGGGTAGAAACTGGAGTTTTAAGGGTTGGAGATAAGGTGCTAATCCTGCCTCCGGGAATAGAGACCGAAGTAAGGTCCATAGAGATGCACCACCAGCCTTTGCAGGAGGCAAAGGCGGGAGATAACATAGGATTTAACTTAAAAGGAGTAGGAAAGCAGGATATAAAGAAAGGGGATGTGGTTTGCAAGCCTGACCACCCAGCACCGGTAGCAAAAGAATTTACAGCGCAAATTATTGTTCTAAACCATCCTACGGTAATTGCTCGAGGTTATACTCCGGTATTCCACATCCATACAGCGCAGGTAGCCTGCACCATAACCGACATTTTAAAGAAGATTGACCCTAGAACCGGGCAGGTGCTGGAAGAAAATCCCGACTATATAAAGACAGGGGATGCGGCAATCATAAAAGTAAAGCCAACCAAACCTATAGTTATAGAAAAGCAGAGCGATTTCCCGCAGCTAGCAAGGTTTGCAATTAGGGATATGGGAATGACGGTGGCTGCAGGAGTTTGCATAGACATAGTTCCTGAAGAGAAAAAATAGCCTGAAATTTTGTTTTTTATATTTTAAATTCAACTATCTCTTTGTCTTTCGGTATATAATCAAGGCTAACCTCCCTTTTCATATTCCTTCCTTTAATCAAATACGCCTTTTTCGCCTCTTTTCCGAAAATCCTTTTAGATATTTCCCTTAGGGTAGGATTTCCTCTTACTATCAAAGCTCTTTCTTCAATTTCCCTTCCCTTGGGTTTCAGGTATATCCTTTTCAGCTCCAAAATTTCCCAAATTTTTCTTTTCAGTCCTTCCAAGTTTATCCCCTTCTCGGCCGAAATTGGAAAAAATTCTTTTATTTCCCTTACCTCTTCAGCCGAAAGCAAATCCATCTTGTTTAAAATTTTTATTGCGGGAACATATATTCTATTCCTGAAGAAGGAATCTATTATGTCTTCCTCGGTAGCATCGCAATTTATGGTAATTATTCCGTTGTGCAATCCCAATCCCTTCAATAAGCTCTTTATTTTTTCTACCGAAAGTTTGCAGTCCCGGCTTTTGTTTATAATTAAACCTCCGGAAGCCCTCTTCTCGATGGTTATCAAAGGTTTCTCTTTGTTCAACCTGAAATTGAATTCTGTCAGGAGATTTTCTATTTCCTGCTTTTCAGAAACTGTGGAAGGGTCGAAAATAAGGAGAATTAAATCCGCAACCCTTGCAAAGGAAAGAATCTCCCTTATTTTTTCCTTAGAATGCCTTTCCCTTACTATGCCGGGAAGATCTATCACCTGAATCTTAGCATAATTATATTCCATCATACCAACCTGCGGGTTAGAGGTGGAATAGGGATACTCAGCAACCTTCGGCTCGGCACGGGTTAGTTTCCTCAATAAAGTGCTCTTTCCAACCCCTGCAAAACCTATTAAAACTACGGTAGCATCTCCCCGCTTCTTAATAGCAATGTCTAAATGCCTTTTACCTCTGCCTTTAATACTCTCCCTTTCCTCCCTCAACCTTGCAAGTTTTGCTTTTAATAAAGCTAAATGCTTCTCCGTTGCCTTGTTTTTCGGAGTTTGCCTAATTTCCTCTTCCAACTCTTTAATCCTTTTTTCTATATTTTCCATAAATATGATTTATGAAAATTTTTGTGAAGGTCAAACCAAAAGCAGGAAAAAACAAAATCGAGAAAATAGACAACTTCAGCTATAAAATCTGCGTATCCGAAGAACCGAAAAACGGAAAGGCGAATCTTGCCGTGATCAAATTGCTCTCGGATTATTTTAAAGTTTCCTCCAAAGATATTAAGTTGGTCTCCGGTTTTTCATCGAGAAATAAGATTTTTGAAATTAAAGAGGATGAGGGATAAATCTAGGCCGGGTCAGGTCGGCATAGAGTACCTAATTCTGGTTGGATTTTTGGTGGCTGCTGTAATCCCAATAATCTACTACGCCACCCAGCAATCCTATGTAACTAAGGACCAGCTTATTAGCTCCCAAATGGAGAAAATTGCTCAGGAAATAGAAAACGCCTGCAATTTGGTTTTCTCTTACGGAAATAATTCAAAGCTAACTCTAAAACTCTACTTTCCCGATGGTATAAAAAGCATAAAGATTTCCGGAAAGCAGGTGGAGTTTGTATACTATACTTCAAACGGAGAGGCTTTTGTTTATTCTTACCCTTTAGTAAACCTCTCCGGAAATATTTCAACCTTGCCGGGCTTGCACGAGATTAAAATTGTGAATAAAGGTAATTATGTGGAGATTTCGGGGTGAAAAGGGTCAGGCAACAATAGAATTTCTATCCATCTTTGCGATACTAATGCTGTTTTTTATAGTCGCCTACTATTTTATAGCCTCCGAATACAACTATGTTGCCTCAGACAAAAGATTTTTTCTGTCTTCAAGGCTGGCTAAGGAAATAAAACAGGAAATAGACCTTTGTTTGTATGTTGAAGAGGGATACAGGAGGGAATACACCCTTCCTCCATCTTTAGACGGAGAGCAATTTCGGGTTGTTTTCTCCAACCATTCTGTCTCCGTAATTGTGAGAAACCTGACGGTAACCAGGTATTTTTCCGGGGAAGTTGAGCCTCACTATAATAATTCAAAAAAATTGATTTTTATCAAGAAAAACGGAAAATGTTTGATTTTGGAACAATAATATCGGATTTTTTCGGATTTTGAAGAGGGCAATTCAGAAAATATGCCAAGCAAATTTCCTTCTGAAACCGTTTCAATAAAGTTTTAAATAGATGTAAAACAAAATTTTATTTAAGGCAGATGAAGCCTGGATAGGATGAAAGGCCGAGCCTTTTTTTGGAAAAGAGGTGATGTAAAAATGCAACCTAAAAGATTAGGTGCTTCCATATTGGGTGCTGTACTTGCAGGAGCTTCCATAGCAGCTCCTGTTTTGGCAGCATCTAACTATACCTTAGGCGACTATCCAAAGCCATTTGTAACGGACGGAGAAAC
>CAZCGS010000018.1:0-12723 GCA_964498505.1 uncultured archaeon | reverse complement strand
ACTAAACGCTGACAAGGTTGATGGTTTGGAAGCTGCAGATTTGCTGGCTGGAGGTACAGAAGAGTTAGGAACATACTTTAACTATTATCCAAAAACTCCAACAGAGTGCATAAGGATAAATGAAAGTAGTCTTTATACGGACGCAACAGATAGGGCAATGTATGAAGTTATTCACAGTGGAAAGATTCCTGTGAGGGTTTGTCTCTTTTATGATATTGGAATTCCTGGATTTGCTCTTCAATGCTTTGAGTTAGGTACAGGTTTAATAACAAGTAAAAGGGTAGCTTATAAGTGGCCAAAATCTGGATATCATATTTTAGAATATAATTTTACTGGAGGTGTGCTTGAATATACATGGATATTTGAAATTGCTGATAAAGATACTCATAATAAAGTACTTGAGATATCCATTTATCCAAGTGATTCTCAAGACTATGATAACATAATGTACATAGATGAGACAGGTACATGTTATGATACACCTCCTACCTCTGGAACCTGCGTACCGATGAGCGATTTCGAAGTTATCTTTTACTGCATTTAATTTTTGATTTTTTTAAATAAAACACAAAATTTAATCATGGAAACAAAGTTCAGAAGCAAGGTTGGGCCAAAAGGAGAAATAATTATCCTTAATTTAGAAAACCGGAGAATCTATATAGAACCGAAAAAGGAAGACCCGGCTATTGTATTTAAACAAATTGCTGAAGCTAAGCCCATTCCGAAGGAAATCTGTGATAAATCTTATGAGGAGGAAATAGAGGAAAGGTGGAATAAGGTAAATTTGAAAAATTTTAACAGATAATTATGGGATTGGTAAATGCAAATCTGTTTCCGCCTTTAGTTTTTACAGGCTTGCTATTTGTTTTTCTCGGATTTTTTGCTGTGCAGCCTAAGGCTATGAACCTTTCCTGTGTTGAGACAAGGGATTTTACCATCAGGGGAACCTCTTTGGACCCTTTGATAAAGGATGGCACTATGGTAAAGGGTTTGCTCGGCTATTACCAATGTAACCCTTTGAAAAGGGGAGATTTGGTTATTTTCAGATTTAAAACAAGGAAGGAGTTGTTTGTTAAAAAACTTGTCGGCTTGCCTGGAGATAGAATAGAGTTTTATGGGAGCTATCTAAGGCTCAACGGAAAGATTTTGAAAAATTCTGAAGGGAAGCCTTACCTGCTTTCTGAAAGGAGCAAGAGAATTCTCAAAGCACCTTTGGAAGGAGGAAGAATACCTGAAGGAAAATTTTTGGTTTTAAGTGAGAAGGCTTTTCCAACCGACTTTGACTCAAGGCAGTTTGGGTATTTAGAAAAGGAGCATATTCTTGGGAAAGTTAAAATTGACAAATCGTAAAATAAAATGGTTGTCGATAACTTTACAACCTTGCGTACTCTGTTTTCGGACCCTTTCCGATCTTTCTTACCAGCCCCAAATTTACGAGTTTGTTCAATCTTAATACCAAAGCCTGCCTGCTTAATCCTATCTCCTTAGAAAGTTCTCCGGAACTTTTAGGAGTTTCCAAATAGGCAATAATTTTTCTATCCGTTTCATCCAAAATACCATAAAGCTTTTCCTTGCTGAAGATTACCTCAAAAAAGAATTCCCTTACAACAAATTTTAGATCTGCTATAGGGTGCTCTTTAGTAAGCCTTTTCATCAAGGCTATTCCGTATCCGTACTTCTCTATGTACCCGAAATCGAACATTAGATTGCAGAGGGCAGGATTTCTAGGAATATGCTCCGGAAAGTCTAAGGATACTCCGGGCATTAAGGAGCCGGGATTTCTAATCCTTATCTTATCTTTATAAACAAATATCCTTACATCACCTTCCAATCCGTAATTTCTGTGGATGAGTGCATTTATTATTGCCTCCCTAATAGCCCTTATCGGATATACCTGCACCTTCTCCCTCTTCGCGATCCCAACCACCTCAATTACCTCCATATTTTTTTCGAACCATCCTGTTAGCTCATCGGCCATCTTCCAGATAGGACCTGAAAACTCTATCTGCTTTATTCCCTCCCCTTCCTCATTCATTATAATTATCCTTGCACCCGCATTGGAAAATATCTCCTGAGGCTTTTTCAGGAAAAAGAGCACTCCGGCATTGGTAAGATATAGCTTGCCGTTTACCTTCTTAATGGCTTTTATGGAAAGCAGGTATTTTACTCTATCCTCCTTCTTTATCATCCTTTTCCTCAGCTTTTCCAACCTTTCAAAGTAAAGCTCTAAATATTTTTCTTCAGCATCTTCAAACCTTATTCCTGAAGCTTGAGAATCCCATCTAAGCTCTCCGCTCTCCATTCCCTTCCAGAATATTTCCTGAATGGACAAAGGTCTTTTCGAAGTCCCGACCCTTATGTAGGCTATATTTCCTAGACTGATAAGTCTTTCAGATCTTTCAACTCTAACCACAACTATTGTCTTACCATCTATCCTTAATCTTTCTACTTTTATTTTTGGAGGCGGTGTCAAATTTTGGGCAATCCCATCTAAAATTTTGAGCACCTTTCTTTCCTCGCATCCGACTATTTTTCCGTTATCCTTTATCCCTATTATGACCCAACCTCCCTCACTGTTTGCGAGTGCGCATATTTCCTCCCCTAGATTCGAAGGTTTTTCCTTAAATTCGACCTTTTCATTTTCTCCAGCCCTTATAAGCTCTATCAACTCCTCAACCTTCATTAAATTATTTTATATTAATCTTTTTTATTTGACAAATCGTCAAACAAATTGCTTGTCAATTATTTTACAATTTTACCTGCTCGGCCTCTGCTTCCTTCCAGTCCTTAACATTTCCAAGGAAACTCCGTTTACCTTTATTACCCTGTATCTGACTCCTGGTAAAGAGCCATAAGACCTTCCCTGAGAACCTCCAATTCCCTCTATAATTACCTCGTCATGCTCCTGGATAAAATTTATAGCTTTATCTCTTGGAGCGTGAGCGGTAACCATTTTTCCGTTCTTTACCAACTTTACCCTTACGCACTTTAGCATACCTGAGTGAGGCTGCCTTTGTTCTAATTGCTTCTTTGCTATTACTATTCCCTTAGCCATCGGAGCACCTTCCAAAGGATCATGCTTATGCAGGGTTCCCTGAATCCTGTGCTTTATCCTTGCCTTATAAAGCCTAAACTTTTTCCTCCTCTTCTTAAGGGTCCTTGCCGCAAATAATCCGGGCATAACCCAAATTTTATATTAAAAAAATAAAAATAAGAATATGAACAAAGGATTGGGCCTGATAATCTTGGGCATTTTGTGCTTGAGCTTAATCCCTGTCTTTGCCGAAATAATTTCTTTTTCCGGGCTATCGGGAAAGAAAAATGTAAGCATATCCTATTCTAAGCCATATTTTTTAATTTATAAAAATTTTTCGACAGTTGAGCAAAAATCTGAATTTCTTTTGGTACCTTCAAATGTTTCCCTTAATTTTACCTTAAACCAAAGCCTTTCGGAGAATGAAGAGGTAATCTTAAATTTAACTAACCTGAGGACATCCTCTTCCCTCTCCGGCAAAATTACCGCCAATGATTCTTTCTGGTATATCCCTTCTAACAACCTTTCCTTTGGTCAATACCTGCTGAAAATTACACCGAATAATTTTTCTTCTAACAGGAATTTTTCATTGCTGGTTTATCTCTATCCGAAATTTGCCTGGTTGAACTTTTCTGAAGTCCGAATTCTTTCCAACGGAACTTTAGAAAATCAGACCTCATCCAATTTATCCTTTTATGTTGACAATACTTCGGAAAGCAAAATAGAGATATTATTTGGAGCAAACCAATCGACTTCTGATATAAACCTAACCCTATATTTCCCTAACGGAACAATTGCAAATTCCACATTAACTACCAACGGAAATGCAACACTCTTCTATGATAACCGATCAAATTTTCCTTCGGGTTACTGGAAGGTTGAGATAAACAATACAAACCAAACAGCTTCCTTTACCTATAATCTTACCGTTATCCTTTTCGGCAGCAATATTTCCTTTTTAGGAAACATCTCTGAAAATGTCAGTGTTGAGGCAAATTTTTCCTTTCAGCTTCCTGAAGCCGAGATACTTCCCGGAGAGTATTATTCAAAGGTTATAATAATGAACGGCTCCGGAGCTATTTTGAAGGAGGAAGAGGTAAATACTACAAAAAAAGCTCCGACCCTTTTGGTTAAAAACGGAAACTTTACCTATATTAAATTCCAAAGTTTGAAGGCGGGATGGGATGGTTTTTCAACCCTTAGGGATTTATTCCTAAATATTAACCAAACAAAGAACATAACCTTAAGGATTTGCAATGATGGAAATGAGAACCTTTCATCTCTTTCGGAAAAAAATTCCTCTGTTTTTAGTAATGGTGTACTTTACCTAAATTTCTCGGTTTTTCTTCCAGAGACACCAATTACTCTCGGCTCTTGCAAAAACCTTACCATCCAGATAACAAAGGCTCCAGAGAATAAAAGCTATTTGGGAAATTTCTCGGGCTGGATTCTTTTGAGTTCGAGCGATGCATTGCCTTATTCAGAAATAAACCTTACTTTAAACATAACGGTGGTCAATGAAACCATGCCGGAGCTAAGGCTTAATAACTGCTCTAAGCAATGCTTTGTAAATTTAGGAGAGAATGCTACCTTTACCCTTTATCCTTACTATTACGATGGGAGGAACCTTATGAATCTAACCAATGCTACCATAAATTTGAGCATAGTTGGTCCTACCAACCTGACAATTACTCTTGAAAAACAGCCGAACCTGATTTATCAGAATTCAACGATTTTTACCCAACTCGGAAGCTATTTGGCTAAAAGCATTTTCATAAGCCAGGACGGAAATGAAGGGGCAACAGGGAACCTTTCCTTTTCGGTTGTCGATGAACTCAATTTTAATGTTACCCAGGATAACCAAACCTTCAACCCAGGAGAAAAAGTCATCATTAAGTTTCAACCTTTGTTTAAGGACAATAGCCCCGACCCTTTCAACCTGAACCTTACTGGAAATGTTACCCTAAGCATTTCGGTTAGCCAAGAAACAAAAACCAAGGAGCTTTCTGGAAATTTGGACAGGATAGGAAACTCAAGCTTTTGGAACCTTAGCTTTTCAATCCCTCCCAACTTTGTAGGAGGATGGTTTCAGGGAAAGGCAGAGATAAGGGATGAGTATAACAATACCGGCAATTTAGAGTTTTGGATAGGGATAAATAATTCCCACCTTGAGGCAAGCGTTTCCGGGATATCCTCTGAGTTGGACCTAAACGAGACGGATGAATATAAAGTAACAATCCGGAATTACGGTTTAAAGGCTGCCAATGTTAGTGTTTCCCTGCATGTTTGCGATAGTTTGGAT
This sequence comes from uncultured archaeon, assembly GCA_964498505.1. GTDB lineage: Archaea > Aenigmatarchaeota > Aenigmatarchaeia > QMZS01 > QMZS01 > CAZCGS01. Next base: position 7,387 of record CAZCGS010000018.1, on the reverse strand, counting down.
ATAACAGATGATTCAGAGAAGACTGCTACAGTGAATTCTAGTTCTTATCAAACATTAGCTTGGAAAGTGAAAGCCAAAAAGGAGAAAGAAGATTGCGAGGTTTACTTTACCATTTTAGGAGGGACATGGTGGCCAAATCAATCCTCTTATACAACTCCAAAAAAGAAGGTGGATATTGTCAAGGAGGAGGAAGAAAATAGCGGAAATTCTCAATCCCAGCAGCAGGAGTACACACTTTACTTTACAAAGCCTACAAGCAATGAAATAGAGGTTGTGCAGGGGCTAAATAAGACAATAGAGGTGGAGGTGAGCAATTTGGGAACCGGGAAGGTGCATGACCTTTATTTGAAGATAGTAGGGTTAGATTCTTCCTGGTATTCAATTTCTCCTTCCTCCAAATCGGACTTGGCGGCAGGAAAGGAAAAGACATACACAATTAAATTTTCAATTCCTGTCGATGCAACCCCTAAGGAATATGAGTTTACCCTAAAGGCGATTTCGGAAGAGAAAACTATTTCCAGAAAGTTTTATTTAAAAGTGTTGGAAAAGCCGGGAATAGGAATTGAGGGCTTGCCTTCCCAATTGTCTGTAATCCAGGGTCAGAAAAAATCATTCAAGCTTAAGGTAAAAAATTTGGGCGATGTATCTTTGCACAATCTTTCCATATCCTTAGAAGGTGTAGAATATGAAATCTCTCCGAAAGGGAATCTAACTCTGGAGGGAGGGAAAGAGAGAGAGTTTAATATAACCCTTTGTGTTGGGGAAGCCGAAGAAATTGGAGTTAGAACAATATCGGTTAATATAAAAGGAGATGAGAATGAAATTACAACATCCTTTAAGTTAACTATTCTGCCTTCTGAAAAGACGAAGAAGGAAATAAGAAGCAGGTATGAAAAGCTTCTTTCAGAGTACTTAGAACTGTATTCAAAATTTGCCAATCTATCCCTATCCGAGGATAGCACGACTTACAAAAATTTGACAGAACTGTTTTCTCAAGCAAACGATACTTTGCAGAAGGCAAAGGAAAGTCTGAATAATGAAGATTATTTCTCGGCAAAGAATTATTTGGCATCTGTAGGAACAACTTTGGAGAAAATAGGGAAAAGTCTGTCTTCCTTAGAGAACCAGAGATCTGAAGCTGGTGCATGGTCGATACTTCCTTATTTGCTGTTATTTATAGCCTTGGGCATAGGCGGATTATTAGCTTATCTTTACCATACCTCCACTAAGCCTGGATTCAGAATAGGGGAAGGTTATGTATTTAGGAGAAAAGAAAATTTTTTGGATGAGCTCAAGGAGAAGGTGATGGAAGTTATTAAAGAAATAAAGAGAAAAATAGCATGGAGAAGAAATATATAGTGCTTGGATTGGATTTTATGATTTTGTCCCTTCTTTATCTCCTTCTTTATTCGAGCAATATTAATCTTGCCTATATTTCTGAATTCCAGGCAAGTCTTATTTCCATTCTCTTCCTTTCGGCTAAGGGAATATTTATTTCTTTAGCACCTCTATTGCTATATTCCATTTCCATGATACTGCTTTTATCCTTTCTTTATATAACTACTTCCCTTTCCGAATTGGGAAGACTAAAGCTCTTCCTTGCAATCCCTTTGGCTATATTCCCGTATTTTTTTAACTTTTCTGTTTCGGCTATGTTTCTTAGCGTCGGCATTTTTGTTTCATTACTAATTTCTGAAAAGCTCGGAAAAATTTATTTGGATGAAATAAGGGATTATAAGAAGCTCAGATTCGGAATAAAGCTCTCAGCCAAACTTCTTTTTATAACCTATTCTATCTTCTGTTTGGGTATATTTCTCCAGCTCTCTATGAATGAAAGTTACGCATACCTGTTCCTTAATGAATCCTTAAATCGCACCGCAATTTTAATCTCTTCCCAATATAAGTACTTCTTGCCGGAAAAGGAAAGTTTGATAAATCTACAGCTGGAGATGATAAAACAGAATTACAATATAACGGATGAAGACAAACTGAAATTAATAAGGCGGGAATTGGAGGAGAGTTATAATGAGACAGCTACGATTAACGAAACGCAACTGCAAAAAATCTTTTTGAACAATTTTAGAAATTCCGACCTTGCTAAAGTAACCATAAGGTATTATCCTATTTTAACGGCATTGATAGCGTATTCCGCTTTATCAGTGCTTAGCTTTCTTTCTGCTCCTTTTTTTGCCCTTTTTTCCTGCATCCTGTTTAAGATTTTTAAGGAGGAATAAATGGTAGTTGATAGGGTTTTTTATTTTCTTGCAGATTTCATCGGGATTGCAAATCCCAATATCCTTATAAAAAAGGTCATTGCTGCAATTTGCCGGAAGAAGGGGTTTTTGTTTTTTATGCCATTTTAACTGGGATTTTAGGATACCTTCTTTCAAACCAACCTTTTTCCCCCATTCCGTTAGCTTTTCCTCTATTTCCTCCCAACTCCAATTGCACAGCCTTAAATAGGTTATCAAGGTGAAGCAGCTCCTTTTCCTGCCATCCTCTATTCCTCCAAGAATTTTCTTTATGCACGGAGCGAAGAGTTCTTCTTTTACCTTTACATTGCTTTTAAAATACGGTGCGGATGCTGGAACCGGGCTTACTTTTTCCGTTTTTGTTATGGCATACTTTTTCATCATTATTTCCTTCTCCCTTTTTCTCTCTTTCAGCCAGGTCAAAGTCTGCTTTATCCTTTTTTTATCCACCTCTATCTTTTCCATTTCTTCTTTATCCCTTTTCAAAAAGGCTTCATTATATTCCTCATCTTTCTCCTTTAACTCGGCCTCTAACTTTTTAATCTCCCTATCCAACCTTTTAATCTCCTTTCCCATTTCCAGCCTGAAATACTCTTTTTCTAAATTGCGCCACCAATGAAGGGCATCCAAAATCAACTCGTTCATGCAATTTTCTTCAGCTTTATCCAAAAAGCCTCGATTTATTTTTGTATTCTCGGGCTTTGCAAAATCTTCCTTAAACTCCTTTATTTCTTTCTCTTCCAGAGGAATGGAAACTAAATATGTTTTTTCGTGTAGAGAATATGGAGCTCTAAACAAATGCCTTGGTCCCCAATCCTTTTCTATTTCTACAAATTCGTAGGGAGATAGCTCCGAAATTTCCAAACCTTCAATCAGAGCCTTTACACTTCCCGCCAATTTTGAGAATTCAGCCAGCAATTCCTCCTTTATCTGCTCCCTGAGAAAAGAGGATAATATTTTGGGAAGCTCCGGATACCAGAGCTCTATCTTCTTAAAGTTAATCTCCTTCGGAAAATTTTCAAAAGAAATTCCTAGATGAAAACCTCTTCTTCCGGAAAATTTGATGGTATAGGTTTTTATTCCGTAACCCTTAAGAAAATCTATTACTTTTACAGCTGTAACCTTTGCAAACTCCAATCCCCTACCAGAATCTATATCTATAATCCAGTCCCATCCTTTTCTTAACTCTTGGTAATCCTTCTCTTTTGCATTCTCCAAATCCATTACATTCTTCCATCTTTCAACAGAAAGATGAAAGCTAACAGCTCCTTCTATAACTTTTGATATAATGTCTTTTGGATAGTGAAGCATTCCCGGCCTTTTAAAATATATTCCTTCCGCATCCCTGCAGGCGAACTCTCTATCCCTAGCCAGCTCCCATAAAATCCTCTGGAGCCTTTCATCCGAGTAATATTTCAAAATTTCCTTTTGCTCCATAACCAGAAAATTCGAATTATTTCCTTATATAGACCCAGTCTGTGATTTGTCTTATTTCGAGATATTCTTTATCCTCTATATACAAAAAGTCTGCACATTTTTTGTATGCATTATTTACATCTTCACATGTAGCTATGGTATAAGCCTTTTTTTGGGGTAAGGTGTTTAAAGAGGAACTCTTTATACTTTCTTCAGCTATCTTTGAAAAAGCCAGAGTAAAAACTAATAGAGTTATTACCACGAGCAATGCCCAATCTAACCAGTCCAAACCTTTTTTCATCTTCATTTTTTCCTTTTTCTTTTTCCTATGATCCTTTTCCATTTCCAATTATAATCTTTAATTCTTTTTGATTTGCCGTAGCCGCATTTGGAACAAACCTTTTTAGATATGTGATAGGAATGGGAGCCGCATCTCGGACATGTAATATGCAATTTTTTCTGTTTTTTTCCGAAGCTCGGAGTCCCTTTTGTCATAGTCTATATTTGCAGAAAATTTTTAAATGTTCAAATTAACCTTTAGTTTATATTGAGAGTTTCTACATACAGGGAGATAGCCTCTTTTGTATTTTTTATTAACTCATCCAAAGTTTCACCTTGGGTATGGCAACCTGGCAGAGAAGGGACTATAGAAATGAACCCTCCAACTTCCTTATCTTCCATTATTATGATGTCCAAGTCAACCATAATTTGCAATATTCAAAATTTAATTTAAGGAATAACATACAGCACGGTATCTCCCCTAACCAAAATTCCTGGCAGTTTTGTTTTTTCATCTCCTTTGGTCATCTCAACATCTTCCAACCACATGTTTAGGTGAAGGTCGTGCGCCTTCAATATTCCGGAAATTTCCACACCGTTTTTTAATTTCACCAATATTCTTTTTCCCCTCGCTATATTTAAAGCATCTATCGGTCTGCTTTCTTCAACCATACCAATAAAATGTAAAAAATCTTTTTAAAGGTTTTTCGGAATTTTTCTTATGCTCGCAAAAGTTTTTTCTTTGGATGGCAAGGTTAAAGGAGAGATAGAGGTAAAAAATCTATTTTCAGAGAAGGAGGTAAGAGAGGATTTGATAAAAAAAGTTGTTATAGCTATGCAATCGAACAGAAGGAAAAAGTACGGAAGGGATCCTTTAGCGGGGAAGAGGACTTCAGCCCATTATCACGGCTCCAGAAATTTACCTCCCGACCAAAGAATGATGAACAGGGAGCTTGCAAGAATGAAGAGGATTCACGGAGATTGCCCTCCTCATCTCTTTTTAACTGCGAGGTTTGTTCCACAAGCTGTTAAGGGTAGAGTAGCTCACCCTCCTAAGGCAGAAAAGGATTGGAGCAAGAAGGTAAACAAAAAGGAAAAATTGAAGGCTTTTCTTTCCGCCTTGCTCGCAACTATAAAATTGGATTGGGTTAGGAAAAGAGGTCATTTGTATGATGGAGAGCTACCCTTAATTGTTGAAGAAAGGATAGAGGAATTAAAAAAGACTAAGGAGGTGCTTGATGTTCTGAAGAAATTAAACTTGGATAAAGATATAGAGAGGGCAAAAAAGAAAAAGATTAGGGCCGGGAAAGGGAAAAGAAGGGGAAGAAAGTACAGGAAAAAGAAGAGCGTACTCATAGTGGTGTCCAAAAAATGTAATCTTCAGAAGGCTGCCAGAAATTTGCCCGGAGTAGAGGTTGTCTTGTACGACCAATTAAATGTGGAGTATTTGGCTCCGGGTACGCATGCCGGTAGATTGGTGGTATGGAGTAAGGAGGCAATTCTTGAATTGGATAGAAAGTTGGAAGAGCAATTTAATAAACTATCAAGTTGATTTTTAAATATACCTCCTCAACTCCTTAGCCGCCTTTTCTGGAGATTTGATGTTAATATACAAACCGAAAAGCTCGGCTCCCGCAATTTCCGTAATTCTCGGATAAACGCTCAAATAAAAATGGAAGAACTCGGCTTTCGGAAAGTTGTTGTATAAAATGTTGTAGGTATAGAGATCTCCAAGCACTTTTTTTAGGGCGCTGAATGTTTTCTTAAGGGTTAGGGCAAGGCTGTGCAATTCCTTACTTTTTAATTCTTCCATATCCGAAATATGCCTTTTCGGAATTATATCAAAGGAGTATGGAAATGTGGATACAAAAGGGCAGTATGCTATCCAATCCTTATTTTCATATATTACCCTTTTCTTGTCCTTTTTTTCTTGCTCTATTGCCCTACAAATCCCGCAGTTTTTATTGGTTTCGAAAAACTTTTCCAGCTTCAGCATCCTTTCCCTTATTCTTTTTGGAAAGATAGAAGAGGCTAAGATTTGCAAATGGCTGTGCCTAATGCTCTCCCCGGCTTCCTTACCAAAATTCTTAAAGATGGACACATAGCTTATGCCCTCAATTTTTTTTAGTTCTCTGTATCTCCTTCTGGTTATATCTAAAGCAAGTTCGATATCCTTTACCTCCAAACCGTAATAATCAGTTCCGTGCTTTTCGGTTTCGATCAGAATTTCATGATAGCCGAAAGGGGGTAAAGTTTTAAAGCAGTTTGAATTTTCCATTTCTTTTCTTCTTACTCCTTTACTCAATGCAGGATATTTATTCGGTATTATTCTTACCTTCCAATTCTTCTTGGGTACCTTGAGAATCTCAGGAGGGGTTAAATGCTCATTTCCCGGGCAAAACGGACAAATTTCCTTTTCTTTACTTATATGGGGCCTTTTCCTCCTTTTTTCAGCAATTATTACCTTTCTTTCTATGCAATCTATCCTAATTTCATTCACCTCTTTCATACTTCTTTGATTTCAGCCTCTCCGTGAGTTAGAGAGGCTAAACTCTCAAACAAATCTCCTTTTGTTCCTGCAGGAATTTCTATGATGCAGGAATAGCTTCCGTCATCGTTCCAGACCTCTTTCAAAATTTTTCCTTTGCCCTTTAATTTGGCATATGCGGTTCCGACATATTTTGGAGGTATTTTTACGGATAACCTTGCTGTTGTGATTGCTATGGGAATCTTTGCTTTTAGGGCATCGATAAATTTATTCACCTGTTTTTCTGCCGGCTTATTAAAATCAATAGCTATCCCGCACTCTTCCATAAGGTTTAATATTCTTTGCATTGGAATTGGCGCTTTTGTTCTTGCATCTATCGCATTTCTCGCTATTAAATCAGCTATCTGCCTTTTCTTCTTTTCTATCAGCTCCCTTTTCAGCTCTGAAGGAATTTGGAGCTCTCCTTCTTCCAAAATAATTTTTGCAACTTTAGTTTTGTCAGAGGTTCCAAATTCTTTTTGAAGCTCTTCATTGGAATATCTCAGCCCTTTCTCGGCATCCTTAAAAATCTCCGCAACCAACCATATATCTTCCAAGTTTCCCGTCTTTTTTGTTTTGTATTCATAGGCCTTTTTTGCATCAACCATTATTTCGAATATTTTGCTCCCTTTTCTCAAAATAGCTTTATGCATTTTTTGTTCCATTATTAATTTTTAACATAATTAAAATTTATTTGTGCAGGGGTGGCCGAGCCTGGTCAAAGGCGTGGGGCTCAAGATTTTGAGCTTTGAGCTCCTGCGATGAGAAACCCCATGGCTTAGTGCCTGCGCCGGTTCAAAGCGGGGAGTTCTCCCCTGCACCCCTAAATAAGGGCTCCGCCTCCTTTCCAATCCCCCATTTTTTCCAATCCTGGAGAAAATCCGGCCCCCTGCACAAAAATTTTTTAAACTTT
>CAZCGS010000017.1:11071-12779 GCA_964498505.1 uncultured archaeon | reverse complement strand
TTTTCAGAGTTGCGCCTCCAGCCGCTAAAGATATTCCGAAAGAATTAAGAAAAAATTTTGTTAGATCAGGAATGTTGAAAGAGGAGGTTGTAGAATATTTCGAATATGTCTATGAAATTGCAGATAAAATTGCTCACAGAGAAATTACAAAACTAAGCGGTAAGGAAATAAAAAAATTGCTTAACAGGGCCGTACTTTTTATTGATAAAATGGATGATTTATTTTCCATCTTAGAGACCACAAAAAAGAAAAATATTATTGAAGATTCATATAAAAAAGCTATAAATATATGCAGGAAGGCTTTAAAACTTAAGGAGCCTAAATTAAATTCCGAAGTTCTGAAAAAGTTCAAAAAGGAGTTTGTTGATTCCGGGTTAATCTCCCAGGATTACCTTTACATACTGAAAAAGTTGGGTAAAATGAAAGAGCTAGCGGAAAAAGGGAAATTGGAGGAAATTCCGGAAAGAGACATCTACTCCTCAATTATTTACACCAGAAGCTTGGAGGAAATTCTGAAAAAAAGAAAAAAATAGAATTACAGTTCTTCTAACTGTTTTCTAAGGTCCGAAAGTTTATTTTTTATTTGCTCTGCTTGTTTTTCATTTTTTTCCAAAGGTGTAATAACCTTTGCATATATTTTGGCAGCTTCCATATTTCCTTTTTGTATTACTTCTTTTGCTTTGTTTTCAAGTATCGTTCTTTTTTGATGCCAATCTGCTTGGAGGGTATTGTATTGGTCTATTAAACCATTTATTAAATTTTTTAACTCCTGCTCTAATTTCGGTTGTCGGTAATCTTGCCCTTTTTGTTTTATTGCCGATAAGTATCCTTCTGCAGTAGCTATTGCTTTTTTAGTGGTATCTGCGAGTTCCTTAATGGCTTGGGTAGTACTGTACTCGCTCTCTTTACTTTCTTTAGACTTGTAAACTGCCATAAAGCTTTTTATATTTTTTATATAATTATATAAAAAAAGTAATTATGGCAAATAAAAAAGTTGCGAGAAAAAAGGATAAACTTTCTTCAATTGCGGGAAAAGAATATGAATCTGTAGTAAAAGATTTGGCAGAAAAATGCGAACTTGCAAAACAAACCGATAACAGAAAAATTAAAGAGGCAGTTTTAGATATAATAAGGAACTGGAAAAGATTTTTTCAGATAGAAAAGGAATCAATTAAAAAAATGAAGGGAAACAAAGGAAAGGAGAGGATTTTAAAATTTATAGATGAACAAATAAAATATCTTGATTCTCTCTCTAAAAAGGTGAGAAAATGAGCAAAATAGGTTATAGCTGGATAAAGAAGTTTAAAGAAGATTTGTCTAATGCTTGCAGAGCAGCGTACTCCAGTGTGAAAGGAGCTGAAAGAGGTTCGGTTGCGTATGAAATGCTTAATGAACTTAGAAAAATTGAGGAAGGTTACGTAAGCAGGTTAGCTAAACTAGAGTTTTATAAAAGAAAGGGTGAGTTAGCGACCTCAGAGGGACTAAAGGCATTTGAAGAATTTAGGAAATTTGACGAAAAAAACCGGGAAAAATATTCTAGCTTAAGGAAGGTTCTAGAGAACTATCAAAAAAATTACAAAGAATTTGAAGAAGGGAAAACAAACATGAAACCACTTATAATAAGAAAAAAGGGCGGCTACTCGATTCGTTACGAAAAGGTAGAACCAGCTTACGAGGCGCTCGGAGGATTTTTATCTAGGGTTGAGAA
>CAZCGS010000017.1:0-10971 GCA_964498505.1 uncultured archaeon | reverse complement strand
CCAGCTTCAAAAGCTTAGAAAACAATTAGAAGAATTGGAAAAATAGAATTACAGGAATGTTTTTGCTTTTTTCTTAGCTCTTTTTTCTACAGCATCAAGTTGAGCATAGGTCATTTCTAATTCTTTTCTTAATTTTTCTGCTTCTTCTTCCAACCTTCGAAATTCATCAAAATTTTTTTGGCGTTCCTCGTAAGAAGTAGCCGCTCTTAGGTTATCCAGTACTTTCTGTTGCCTTTTCATATTTTCGATGTAGGCAGATTCTATAGACGCCAGCTTTTCAGATATAACCTCTTTAATTGGCATAGTACTTACGGAATAACTTCCGTCAGGATTTCTGGTAATAACCGGCATATCGAATGATTTTCCGTTTGCTACTGCCCTATATCGTTTCTTAAATTCTTTAATTACTCCGACCAGCTCGTTGTATTTACCTTGGTTTTCTTTTCTAAATCGCTCGTACTCTTCCGAGTTTTCACTCGGCAGTCTTTTCAAAATTTTCCTAAATTCTTTTTCTTTTCTGTTTATTTCTTTAATTTGTTCGTATATTTCGTCCAACATTTTTGCGGCTTCTTTTCCGTACTCTTCAGCAATTTTCCTTTTACTTGTTCTTCTCATTTTTTCTAAAGTTTTGCCGATATTTTTTTCATACAATTCTGCACCTGCGGCACCTACTGCAACTCCGGCGAAAAATTGCGGAATTCCGGTTGTTATGCCAACAGCATAGGAGATATCTCTTACAATTCGTCCTAAAGTTGATACTTTTTCCCCGCCTATTATTTTTTTGCCGGCGTAGATCATTGGAGTTCCGGCTTCTTTAACTTTTTTCTTTACCTTCCCAAAAAGATAATCGGACATTCTGCTTGCATATTCCTTTCCGGTAATCGTACTTACACTTTTGCCTCCGTATCCATATCCTTCTGTTTTTGTAATTTTATAAGCCTTGTTAAGTTCTTCTCCAACCGTCCTAAAAAAACCGGTCATTTTTTATTATTTTAATTCCTTGGCAAGTACATCAAGAAATTTTATTTGATCTTCTATGAAAGATAGTACAGCTTCTTTGTATTCATCTTCCTTCAGGTTGTTAATTAATTTTTTCTCTGCCTGAAAAAATCTTTTCCAACTTTCAATTATTCCCAAAACTGTGCTTTTTATTTCTTCGTTTCCGCTTTCTTTTGCTAATTTGCATTTGTGGAGCAGGTCACTCATTATCAGATCGTAAGCTCTTTCGGTAATCAAAACTTCGTTTTGCGTTAGTAGGTTTTGATCGGTTGACTTTTGTCCAACTTCCATAAGTAAATATTTACTTAGTTATTTAAAGTTTTTATATTCTTGAGATTCTTTGCTTGTTAGATACTCTACCAATCTTTCCATCCTACTAATAAACCTGGCAGTTTTTTCTGCAATCTCATCTATATCCTCCCAATTAGCCTTTATTTTTCCGTGCTCGCATTTTTTCCAATACCTAACAATTTCATCGCAATATTTTGCATATTCTGGCTCTAAGAGTTTTTTTCGGACGAAGTGGATTTTAAGATTCTCTGCAACTTTTCTCGGCTTTGGAGGAGATACTCCGATTAGAATTAGGGGAGCCTGCCCTGCTTCAACTACAGCATTAAATAAATGCTCCAAGACCCTAATTTTAAAAAGGGATTCTACCCTCCTTACTCTAAAGGAAGCGTTGGTTATTAATTCTCTCATTGCCTCTTTTGTCCCCGGAATTTTCCCTTGCAATAATAATTTCTTTAATGGAACAAAAAAGCCGGAAGGATCATAAATCGGAATTCCTTCCCTAATTTCGCAGAAAACTGTAGGTGAGCCGTGTTTTATCAAATTCCAGTAATCCGAAAGCAGGTAAAAACTTGTATGGATAATAATTCCGAATTTCTTTTTAATCTTCTCCTCTTCTTCTAAAACCTTTGTTTCAATTTTCTTTTTCAGAAGCTCTCCGACCTCCTTTTTAGTATCATCGAGCAAGATAATAGTTAGCAAATCCTTAGAACTTTCTGTGTCTTGCCTTAGTAACCATATTGATTTTATGATATCCCGAAATTCCTTTAAAATATTGGAACAGAAAACCTTCACTGCACTAATTTGCCTTTCCTCTATTTCGGAAGAGTTTTCCATAATTACATTATTATTTATTTTAAAAAATTGGCTACCCAGTGCTTCCGAACCCTCCTCTGGAAAGGTCTTCAAAACAATCCAAATCTCTTGCAACCTTTATTTCCGGCTTTTCAAATTTGAGGAAGACTATTTGGGCTATTCTCTCCCCCTTTTCTATCCTTACCTTCTCATCCCCGAAGTTATAGAGGGCAAGCTTTATTTCATCTTCTTTTCCGCAATAATCCTTATCTATTATCCCTACGCTGTTCGCAAGGATTAAACTCTTTTTGATCGGCAAAGAGCTTCTAAGAAAAACAGCCGCAAAAATATCCTCCTTCAAAATTTTTAACCTTACTCCTGTCGAAACCAATTTCAGCTCCTTCGGATTTATAACGGTTTCTTCCTTAGCACAGATGTCAAAGCCTACGCTCCCTTTGGTTTTAAAACCGAAGTCCTTGCATTCCTCCGGAAGGTAAATAATTGCCCCTACCATTTTAAATAAATTTTAGAATGAGTTCCTTTACCTTTTTAGGATCTGCTCCTCCTTTAGCCTTTTTAATAACCTGCCCTACCAAATAATCAATTGCCTTTTCATTCCCTCTCCGGAAATCCTCTACCACCTTCCAATTTTCCTTCAAAGTTTCGTTTATAAACTGTAATAATCTTTCCTCGCTAACAACTTTCGGCAGTTTTAATTCCTCCATTATTTTGTCTATCGAGTCTTCCTTCCTATCAAGCTCGACCAGCTTTCTAACAACCAACTCCGCATGCTGGTATAAAAGCTCTCCGTTAACAACCTTATCTAGCAACTGCCTTAACAAATGCAAAGATACAAAGGTGTCCTTTAATTTTAAGTTATGGTAGTTTAAACTCTTTTTCAGATATTTTACCAAAAAGTTTGCAACAAACTTTGGATCATAGTAAGGGCAAAGATAATCGAAATAATGAGATAGCTCGGGATCAGATAATAGCCCTTCTATCAGCTCTTCCTTTATTCCGAGTTTTTCCCACCTTTTTTTCTTCATTTCCGGCAATTCCGGCAGGGCTTTTTTAACCTTCTCTATAAGCTCATCGGTTATTTCAAAGCTTGGCAAATCAGGCTCCGGAATATAACCGTAATCCTCCTTTGTTTCCTTTACTCTTAACGGTTTGGTTATTCTTGCCCCTTCGTCCCACAACCTTGTTTCCTGCTTTTCAACTTTTTCGTGCTTTTGCCTTAAAATTTCGTATGCTAGAGCCTTCTCTACATTCCTCGCCCCAGAAATGTTTTTTATTTCAACCCTTGAGCCTTCTTCGGTTTTTTCTTTGTAACCGCCATCAAACGAATATTCACCAGAGAATTTCAGAATAGAAATATTTGCGTCTACCCTCATAGCCCCTTCCTTAGAAAAGTCGGAAACATAAAGGAATTCAAGGAGTTGTTGCAATTTTTGAAGGAATAACCTTGCCTCCCTAGGAGATTTTAAATCTGGCTCGGTGACTATTTCCACCAAAGGCACTCCCGCCCTCCCGTAATCAACCAAAGTATAAGGAGCGTTTTCTATGTTTTTTGTAGGATAGTAGAGTCTTGCAGGGTCTTCCTCTAAATGCAGCTCTCTAATCCTTATCCTCCTTCCCGGAAGAATTTCCAATTTTCCGTTAGTAGCCAAAAAGCAATCGTGCTGGGTAATCTGGAAATTTTTAGCCATGTCGGGATAAAAATAGGTCTTCCTTGAAAAATAAATTTTTCTAGCTATTTCCATACCCAGGGCTATCGCTATCTTCATCGCAAATTCCAATGCCTTTTTATTTAGGAAGGGTTTTGACCCAGGAAACCCCAAACAAATTTCGCATACATTTTTATTCGGCTCCTTTGTTATTTCGTTCCTGCAATTACAGAATAGTTTTGTTTTTGTGTTTAACTGGATATGCACCTCCAAACCAATTTTAACTTCAAAATCCATAAGTATATTATGATAGAAATTTTTATTTTTCTTGGGTTGGGTATAGCTATGCTGATAAAAAGCTCCTCCAAACTTATAGACTCTCTAACAAAAATCTCTGACAGCTTCGGAATTTCAAGGTTTTATTTGGGTTTTTTATTTTTGGCTTTGCTAACCTCTTTGCCCGAACTTTCCATAGCCTTTTTTTCGGGAATTGAAAAACTTACCAGCCTTTCTTTCGGAAATTTGGTAGGAGCGAGCATAGCAAACCTTTACCTTGTTCTGCCTTTAGCCTCTTTAGCCTATCCCTTGAGAATCAGAAGAATCTTCCTCAAAAAATATTTTTTTATCCTGGCCATAATATTTTTTTTAGCACTTTACGGGATGATTTACGGTTTTGATTCCAATTTTGGATTTTTGGGTATAATTACCTTTCTGCTTTTGGCTGAGCAGGTCGGAGAAAGAATTGAGGAGGGAACAAAGAAAAGGGACGGGAGGAAAATAAAAAAGCTTGCCTTTCTCAGCTTTCTTTATTCCATTTTATTGGTTGAAAGCGCTTTGCTGATAGTCGAATGCGTAAAAATAATTGTAAATGCTACCGGAATTTCCAGTCTCTGGTTAGGGGCTTGTCTTTTAGGTATAGCAACAACCCTACCGGAATTTACGGTTGAACTTGAGGCTTTGAGAATGGGAAGGCATCGAATAGCTTTCGGCAATGCGGTAGGTTCGGCCTTTGTTAACCTAACCTTCATTTTGGGAATCCTGGCTATTCTTTCCCCTTTCAGAATTTCAGGCCCGTCATTTTCAATTCTATTATGCTTTTTTGCCTTTTACCTTTTGTTTTTAGCCCTCCTTTTCTGGAAGGAAAAGATAGACAGAATGGAGTCTCTAATTTTAATCCTCATCTATTTCCTTTTCGTCATAATTTTTCTATAACCACATGCCTCTTTGTTTTAGAAAGGGGTCTGCATTCAGCTACCATTACCTTATCACCCACTTTTAATTTTATACACTCCGGTAAATAAGCTGCAATCTTGCTACTCCTCCTTTCATACCTTTCGTACTTCGGAACATAAACAAGATAATCCCTTCTAATAATAGCGGTCTTTTTGGATTTTAAAGAGATTACCTCACCTTCAAACAACCTACCCCTTATTTTTAGATGTCCATGGAAAGGACATTTTTCATCCTTGCACTCTTCTTCTGGTATTTTTACATCTATGCCTATATCCCTAACCATTAAAAAAATAAGGAAAAAAATTAAAATGTTAAAACCGAAAGGAACGCTTTAACCGAGATAGAAAAAAGGAAATCGTCACTTCGCCGCTACTTTTATCTTCTTTCCGTCTACAATTCTCTCCCAGGGGAAAATCCCTTCTTTAATTGCCTCTTTGGTTGGATAAGAGATTATGTTTCCCAAGGAATCTACTTCAACCAAAAAGTTTTTTCCGCATTTTCTGCATGTATGCAAATTTGTGTTTCTTTTCCTCAGGTTAAACCTTTTTCCGTCCTTCCTGTATGTCAATCTGAATTCTCCTAAATGCTCCTCCATGCAGAAGGGACAGTATGCACGATATTTCAACTTTACCATAATTATCTTCTCTTTTTATATAAATTTTTTCTCAGTTTTTTAAGCTTTGATTCTTTTACCTTGATCTTTTTTATCAGCCTTTCTAACTCCTTATCTCTTTTCCTCAAAAAAGAAACATGCTTTTTTATTCCTTCCCTTTCCTTTTTTAATGCCCTTAAAAAAGATGTAACTTTATCATCTATTTCCCTTTTGAATTTCCTCTTAGATTTCGAATATTCTTGCTCCAAATAAGCAAATCTTTCCAAAGCCTTTTCCAATCCAGCCAATTCTTTTGACAATTCTTTCCTTAAAGATTCGTAATCTTTTTTGTATTTTCTCAGATTTTTCCTTTCTACCTCTATTCTTTCAAGCAGAGAATGTATTTTCCTGATAAAAATTTCCTTTTTTTCACTAATTTCATAAAGTTTACTCGGCAGGAGCTCCTTACTCACCTTCTCGGCCGAAAGAATAGGGGTTGTAAACTTGTATTTAATTGACAGAATTCCCTTTTCCTCCAAAAGTTTTGCCCAATCCATTATTACATCTTCGTCCTCTTTCAGCAAATAGCTCACCTCCTTTAAAGGAACCTCTTTCCTCTTGCTAACTATCTCTATTAGAGCGTCTATCTTTGTTCTTATATCGTCAACCATAATTGAATAAACATCGAAGATAAAAATAACAATATGGAAGTGTACTTCAACCCTCTAAAATAGCTTTCCTCTATTACCTTTCCCATTACCAACCCGCATAGGAAGGCTTCGAATATCAACATAAACCTAAAATATAAGATATAAGTACTTACGGACCCGAAAAACATGGGGAAATAGGACACTATTACATAGATAATTCCTAAGAAGATGAGGTATATTGCAATTATTACCCAAGCATACAGCGAAAGTCTTGAGTGTTTTTCCTTTTTTATCAGCTCAAGGTCTATTAAACTCTTATCGATTGTTCTTAGAGCATCTATCACATTTCCCCCAAAGTAACTTATCTCTATTATTAAGTTCCCTATTTTTTTTATGAATTTTCCTCTAAGCTGCTTTAAAAAGTTTGAGAGAGCCTTTGGTAGGGGTACTCCCCATTCTACGGCGTTTGCCAGCTCTCTTACATACTTAGTTAAATAGCCGTAGTTTCCGTACTTACATTTTTTTAAGGCGGTTGCCAAATCCATACCGGCGG
Organism: uncultured archaeon; assembly: GCA_964498505.1. Taxonomy (GTDB): domain Archaea; phylum Aenigmatarchaeota; class Aenigmatarchaeia; order QMZS01; family QMZS01; genus CAZCGS01. The sequence goes on along the minus strand of CAZCGS010000017.1, from coordinate 4,194 downwards.
AAATATTATCGTAAAAATCCCTAAAGAATTTGCAGAAATTTTCTTCCATATCCTTTTCCTTTATTTCCTCCTTTATGATTAAGAAGGTTGCCAAAAATAGTAGGGAGGAAAAAATTAGAAAAATTGTGAAGTTCTGAAGGAACAATGCGTTGAATGATAGCGCAAGGTAGATACAAACCAGACCTATAATGGCAAAATTCCTTATTCCCATAATCTCAATCTTTTCCATTCTTTTATAATCAGTTCGGAAACAATCTTGCTCGGATAGCTCAGCTCTTCGAAGCCTAAAAGCAACGCCTTTAACTCGGCTTTTCTATTTACCTTTACCCTTTCAATCATTTCCAAAAGCTGATTTCCGAAAGGAAAGTCTCTGAAGTTCAAATAATATGTGTAGAATTCTAAGTATCTTAGAGGGGTTAGGTGGTTGTTTAAATATATCTCCCTTGACACGAGTTCCAAATAAAAATCCTTGAAAATACTCGAACAACCGTAAATTATAGCCCTTTTATCCGCAAAATAGTTCTTAAGTATAATCTTGAGTTTTTTCATTTCTCCCTTTGAGCCCAACCTTTGCTCCAGCTCTTCATCCAAACCCTCTTTTTTATTAATAATCAGAAAAATCAGCCTTGATAAAAATCCTTTAAATAGCCTTGAATTCTTTGTTCTTTCGTCTTCGGGATTTACAAATATTTCAACATTATTTTCCTCAAATTTGCCCTCCAAAAATCTGATTTTATAGGAAGTTGTCACCCAAATATTTTCGAGTTTGTTCCAATAGGAGATGGTTGACAAAACCTCCTTTATTGCACGATTTAAGCTAGGGATTGGAATGTCTAATCTTACCTTAATTTTTTCCATAATTTTTTAATGGCTAAAGAAGTTTATATATGGAGATTTTATTTTTGGGTACCGGCGGAGGAAGGTTTGTTACGGTAAGGCAATTACTTGCTACCGGAGGAATTATAATAAAGCTGAACAATACTTATCTCCATCTTGATCCGGGGCCGGGAGCTTTAGTAAGGGCTAGACAATTCAATTTTAATCTGAGCAAGGTAGAATTACTTTTGGTATCCCATTGCCATCCAGACCATTACACCGATGCAGAGATGGTTATAGAGGCAATGACCCAAGGCGGAAATAGGAAAAAGGGTTTTTTAATCACCAACCAAACCTGCTATTACGGAATGGAGGAGGAAGGCTTTAGAAAGGTTTTTTCACCCTATCATCTTACCTGCTTGGAGCAGAGTTTTGTATTGAATTGGGATGAGGAATTGAGAATAGGCGGGATAAAAATAAAGGGCACCGAAACCCAACATTCCGAACCGAAGGGCTTGGGTTTTGTAATAGAAGGAGAGAAGGTATTAGGTTATACCGGTGATGGCATATATTTTGAGGGTCAGGAGGATTATTTTAAGGGATGCGATGTATTGATTCTGAACTCTTTAAGACCGAGAGGAGACAGCTCTTATAAGCACATGAACATCGATATGGCAGAGGAGCTCATAAAAAAGGCTAAGCCTAAACTCGCTATTCTACAACACCTCGGAGCTAAACTTCTTTTCGGAATCGCTCAAGCAGAGGCAAGGAAAATCGAAAAAAGCACCGGAATAAAGACTATTGCCGCAAAGGACGGGCAGAGGATTACTTTATGAGGCTAAGGCATTTAAAATTCTCTGAATTGCCGAAAAGTTTGTTAGGAATGCAAGCAGTATAAAGATATAGGTAACCATATTTTTATCAAAGTTCAGTATCAGGACAGAAAATAGAAGAATAATCCCTCTTTCTCCCCTTTCCAACAAGCATGAGACAATTTCTTTATTTAATTTCTCTTTGGCTGCCGCCTTCGCATAGGTTGTAAGTAAAGAGCCGAACAAAACCAAAAACAGCCATACATCAAAATTTAGAATAAAGGGAGGCATCTCTACAAACAAAAATCCGAGCAGTATAACAAATTCTACATATCTGTCTGCAATTGTATCAAGGTAGGCTCCCTTAGGAGAAGCTTTACCTTTAATTCTCGCTACCTCTCCATCAATTGCATCCAACAGTACGGAAAAAGAATAAAAAAGAAAAGCCGGAATAAAATGTTGAGAAACAAAGGTAAGGAAGCCCAAAACGGCCAGAATTATACTGAGCCCGGTTATGTGATTCGGTTTTAGAAATAAAAAGGGTTTTGCCAATTTATTTGTAATTTTGCTTAGCCTATTCCTCTTCTTTGAAATCATGATAGATTTTTTTCCAGGTTTTTAAAATCTCTAAATTAAGGTTGCTGAAATCCTGAATTATATTTGCCTGCATTTGTAAAGGTTGGGTAGGCAGAACAATTCCGAAGACCCTTACCATTTCGTTGCCTTTTAACTCCGGCCTTACCGTATCGCTCGATAAATTAACAATTATATTTCCGGTTCCGTCATCCACTATCAGCATATCTTCCTTTTTTTCAATAATTTTTCCGATTATATTTATTCTGAAGTCTACATTTGGGTCTATATTTGCAATTTCTTTGTAAACAAAAGGCTCCTGTCGGTGCATAACTAAAATTTTACCTAAAAATATATATGGTGCCGAGGAAGGAGATTGTTTCAAAATTTTTTTCCAACGGAAAATTTTTAACCTCAGATGCTATTGAATATTTGGAAAAGGAACCTTCTCTAATAGAGCTCGCGCTATCCATAGAGAAAACTGTTATAAAGGCAGAAGACATTAAAAAATTGAAGAAGCCTGAGGAAAGGCAGGTATTGATAATAAAGAAAGAAGATGAAATTCCTGCAAAGGAGTATGAGGAAGAAATAAAGGTTGAAAATTTATGCGACTTTTCAATGAAAGAAAGGAAGGCAAGAGATTTCAACTCATATTTTGTATCAAGATTGCAGAGCATTCAGGAAATGTTGATGAAAAGGATAAACCCCATATCAATATCAAACCTAAGAGAAAACGGAGAGGAGCAGAGTATTGTCGGTATGGTGTATGAGAAAAGAGTATCGCCGGCGGGAAACATAATTCTGGTACTAGAAGATTTTTCCGGATTTGTTAAATGCATTGTAAATAAGGAAAGCGAGGTGTTTAGGGATGCTCAGGATGTGCTTGAGGATGAGGTAATAGGGGTTAGGGGAGTTTTCAGAAATAACTTTCTTTTTGTAAATGAGATTATCCATCCGGACTTTCCGGCAAAGGAGAAGGTACATTTAGATTTACCTATAGATGCTGTATTTATCTCGGATTTGCACATCGGTAGCATTGATTTTTTGGATGATGTGTTTATAAAGTTTATAGAATGGTTGAAAACTTCTGAGGAGGCAAGGAGAATAAAATACATTTTTATTTGTGGAGATGTTGTCGATGGAGTTGGAATATATCCGGGGCAGGAGAAGGATTTGAGAATAAAGGATATTTATAAGCAGTATGAAAAAGCAAGGGATTTGCTTCTTGAAATACCGGAGCATATTAAGTTAATAATCGCTCCGGGAAATCACGATATAGTTGGTATTCCGGAGCCCCAGCCTCCACTAAAAAATACTGCCCTCACCGAGCTTCCGAACGCGGTTTTGGTTTCGAACCCGTGCTATATTAGGCTGCATAACCGACTGAAGATTTTAATGTACCATGGTTACAGCTATGACGGAATAATCCAGGGGATACCTTCTTTAAGAAAATCTGGATACCAAAACCCTTCATTGCCAATGTTGGAGGTTCTGAAAAGAAGGCATCTTTCCCCAAGAATGGACGATACAATGATAATTCCCAATTCCCAGGACCATTTAGTTATTAAAGAAATCCCCGATATTTTCCATTCAGGACATTTGCACACAACTTCTGTTATGAATTACAAGCACGTCACTTTAATAAATTCGGGAACGTTCCAGGCTCAAACAGAATATCAGAAAATGCAGGGCCATATTCCTCATCCCGGCATAATAACTTTGGTAAATCTTCAAACAAGGGAGGTTAGGTTGATAAATTTTTTGAAGTAAGGTTTTATAAAAATTTTTGTCACAAAAGTAACAATATTGTCAATTTTGGAACTTTGTTGGTCCGTTCAATCAAACGAAAGTTTTATATATCAAACCTTAAAAACAAATAAAAGTTTATAATATTTTAGGCTAAACTAATAGAAGTGCAGGGGTGGCCGAGCCAGGTCAAAATAAGGGCGCCTTCCCCGCCCTTACAAAGGGTAAGGCAAAAATCTTAACTTGC